>CAZAXY010000096.1:0-13600 GCA_964489125.1 uncultured Saprospiraceae bacterium | reverse complement strand
TGATAAATGAATAGTCGTCCTCTGCACTATTAAATGGTTTTCCGATATTGACTGGTGTGGTCCAGCTGTTGTCAGGATTCAGAGTAGTCTTGAAGATGTCTAAGCCACCTAAACCAGGCAGGTAATCAGACGAATAAAACAAGGTGTCATTCTGCCAAGTCGGAAAGCGTTCATTGCCTATAGAATTCAAATATGGCGGCATTAACTCTGGCGGGCTCCACTCTCCATCCTGCTGAATAAAAGAATAATATAAGTCACGAGAACCAAAGCCAATAGGATCATCAGAAGTAAAAAGCAGTATTGAATCATTCTTAATCAATACGGCATCGCCATAGTTTACCCCTGGTTTATGAAATATCGCTTCTTCTGCCTTTGACCATTCATCACCTTCTTTGCGCGTCATCATGATCTTACAGAAGTGATCTCCTGAATCACTGAAGCATCTGGTGAAATAGGCCACGTCACGAGTCTGATTGAAGGTCATAACACCTTCATTATGATCTGTACTGATTGGCTCATCGATCTTCGTTAAGACGGCATCAATCAAATCATAGCTATAGATATTAGCAAATCCATTGCCCGTCCAGGCGTATACATCTGATCTTTCGTCCTCTAAGCGATCAGAAGTAAAATAGAGCGTCTCCTGATCATATAGCACAGGAGCATACTCAGCATAATTACTGTTAATTTCAAGTGGTGCCACCACAAAGGAATCATCCTCAATGCTCGCAAGACTGTTTTTAGCCACAGTACATTTTTCTATTTCCTTGCGAAGTTCATTAGAGCGATCTGGGAGAATGCGTAGGAGTCTCCTGAAACTAAGTATGGCATCGTCATAGCGCTCATTTTTTTTGAGCATATATGCCATCTCATAAAAGGCCTCTGGGCCATAGTCGTTCTTGGCGGCCTCGATGTACCATTGAAGACTCTTCTCGGAATCGTTGAGGTTTTTATATGATTCCCCCAGTAGATAACTTACTTCTGCGTAAGCAAGGCTTTCCTGATCTAGTGATGCAGCTTCATTTTCCAAGAATGGCACCGCCACAGCATATTGCTTAAGATTGTAGGCCGTCCGTCCATCCTTAACTTGTTTGGTAGCAAGACAAGACACCACGACCAGACATAAAAAAAGACCAATTCCTTGAGCGACCTTCATGTACAACTTTAGTTGTGAACTAAATTAACGGATCGATCAAGAAATTGATCTTTTCAATCTGTATTATTCTTAACTATCTACTCGGCAACCCTCGAAGCTCTGGAGAAATGCTTCTCTGAACTACCTGATCTTTTCTTGATTTTCAACTCATCCGATAAATCTCTCACTATCGGCGTAGCCACGAATATTGATGAGTAAGTTCCCACAAGTACACCTATCACGAGTGCGAATGCAAAGCCCTTAACACTGCTACCTCCAAATACCAAGAGTATCAACATCACAAATAAGGTGGTTAATGACGTAATGATTGTCCTACTGAATGTACTATTAATAGCAAGATTAATTACCTCGTCAGTACTCTTATTACTGTATACTCCCAGATACTCTCTGATCCTATCAAACACGACCACAGTATCATTAATAGAATAACCTATCACTGTGAGTAAGGCGGCAATAAACGCTTGATCTATTGTCAGAGATATCGGCAATATGCCCCACAAAATAGAGAACAAACCGAGTACTACTAATGAATCATGGAATAATGCTCCAACGGCACCCATAGAGAACTGCCATTTAGAGAATCTGATGAAGATATACAAGAAGATCGCTAAGAGTGCAAATATTCCTGCAAACATCGAATTTCTTGTGATGTCATCTGCAATAGTAGGGCCTACCTTACTTGAGGAGACAACGTGCGTAGCGCCAACAGTATCTGACGATTTAAATGCTGCTAAACTTACACTGCTTGATTGTAACTGGTTTACCCCTTCATGCAATCTTTCTATCACTAAATCAGGAGCATTTTTCTCCGTATTATCAATAAGGTAAGAAGTTACAATTTGATAAGTGTTGGTTCCATCTACTGATTTAACAACAGTATTACCCCCAAATACATCGTCAAATGTATTTCTTAGATTCTCTGCATTTACATTTTCGGCAAAGGCAATATTGTACGAATATCCACCTCTAAAATCAACTCCTAAGTCAAAGCCTCTGATCGCCATTGATGCGATACCCGCGATGATAATTACACTTGACAGGATATAAGCGTACTTTCTCTTACCGATCCAATCAATATTAAGATTGGAGAATAAATCCTTAGACCATCCTGTCCAGAAGGTAAGGTTATTTCCTTTACTCTTTGTCCACCAGTCGATCATCAACTTACCTAATAACACGGCTGTGAATAGCGATGATAACACACCGATGATTAAGACTACTGCGAATCCCTTTACTGGGCCTAATCCAAAGAATGCCAAGATAATGGCAACAAGAATCGTAGTTACATTAGCATCAATGATGGCAGAGTAAGAGTTCTTAAAGCCGTCCGCGATCGCCGTAAGTAAAGTCTTCCCTATCCGCAGTTCCTCACGTACGCGTTCATAAATGATTACGTTGGCATCTACGGCCATACCGATTGTTAATACAATACCTGCGATACCAGGTACAGTAAGTACTGTTCCAAATGATGCTAATGCTCCAAATATGAAGAAGAGGTTAGCAATCAATGCGATAATTGAGATGATCCCAGCTCCTCCATAATAGAGCAACATAAATAGTAGTACTAATCCTAAACCAGCAGCTAATGAGAAGAAACTCTTCTGAATATTAGCAGCACCTAAAGATGGCCCAACTGTATTTTCTTGTATAATCTGTACATCTGCAGGAAGTTTCCCAACCTCCAAAATCGATGCTAAATCACTTGCTTCTGCAACTGTAAAGTTTCCACTGATGGCAGTATTACCATTTGGGATCGGACCATTTACTCTAGGAGCTGAAACAATTTCATTATCTAATGCAATGGCGATTTGACGATTCCCATCTCTTGCAGCCTCCGTGGTCATTCCAGCCCAGATCCCTGCTCCCTCAGTATTCATCGAGATTGAAACTTCAACTTGTCCTGTCTGTGGATTTGGTGATTGAGACGCAGCTACAACCACATCTCCTTCCATCGGTGCCTCTGTAGATCCTGGTCGCGACTTCACTAAGTACAACTCATGAGTATCTGTAAACTTTCCATCAACATCTTGTGATGGCTTGGCCGACATCAAAAACTTAGAGTTCCTTGGAAAGAGTGCTCTTACCTCTTCTTTATTCAATAAGGCCAATACTTCTTCCGTCTGATTACGATTAACATAACCCATCTCTGCTCTCACTGCACCAGCAGGATTAAGCTGAAGCATTTTGAGTAGTGGCCCCTGGTTTCCAAGTGGATCATTGATCTCTACAATTTGCTCTGTAGAATCAATAACATTACCTAGTTCATCGTAATCTGGCACATAAGTAGTATCAAACTTTGGTCCACTACTTTCAATCCCCATACTCGCCTTGAGCAATTCATCGGCCTGAAAGAATGCACTATTAATGCCCGTATCATTAGTCCTAAACACATCCCAGAACTCCAATTTTGCACTTGCCTGTAAAAACTCTCTGGCTCTTTCAGGATTATCAATACCTGGAAGCTCAACCAATATGATATCTCGAGCATCATCGAGGGTGATATTCGGTTGAACAACTCCCATCTTATCAATACGTTGCTTGAGTCTGTTGAATGTCAAGGAGACAACATCTTTAGTTACATCCCGAAGGATTCGGATCACTTCTCCATCTCCACTCTGAGTATTTAGCCCTGCTTCTCTCAACGATGCATTACTTATAAAGAATCTTCCCAACTTCTTGTCTCCCGCTACTTTCTGCCATTCTTGGCCCAACAGACCTACAAAATCACTCTGCGAATTCGCTAATGCTGCTTGCGCATTATCTAAAGCCGTGAGGAATGTAGGGTCTTGACTTTTATTGGCTAGATCTGAGATGAGTTTCTTAGTATCTACTTGGAGGACAACAGATTGACCTCCTTTAAGGTCAAGACCTAAGGCCAACTGTTTCTTTTTTAGGTCATTATAGGTAAAATCACTCAACAGTGGAATCGAGAATATTGTCTCACTTGACATTGAATCAAGGTACTTGGAGACTAACTCTCGCTTCTTAGAGATTTTTTCTATGCCATCAGGCATTGCACTCACTTTAGTCTGAGCGATTTTATCAGCCTTTTTCTCTACTCTATTAGTCGGGATTATATAGGCAACCTGTAACAAGCTCAACAATATCAGTATAACCAATAAGAGCTTGACAAATCCTTTACCTTGCATTTACGTTCATTTAAGTCTTCAAAAAGATGCGCAAATATAGTTCTTTTATCTGCTTAAAATCTCGCAAACCCATAAATTAGAATATTTCCTAATGTGTGTATGTTACAGGACTATTTACCATTTAGTGCCCAGTCGTAATCCACATATGAAATTGACGCTCCTGATCCTAGTTTTTGTGTGCTGTATTTGTTGATAAATGCCGTTAAATCTCCGAAATCAGATGCATACCACTCAAATATCTTAGACAATGAGGCGCTTCCCGAGGAAATCTTGTTTATCGAGCTGTTATTTACAAATTGCTTGGTTAGCTTCTCCAAAGTGCTGTTCACATTGGCTTCGGTCATGGCACCGTTATTTAACTTAGGGCAAGATTTAGCAGCACAGTTCACAGCAAAGTGGATGCGTGCATCATTAAACTTTGGTCTGATGATCGTATGCTCTATGTCATTAAGAGAGTATTTCTTGCCAGCAAGAGTGATTCTCTTCACATCCCACGGTTTGCCACCATCAAGATTAGTGATTGAAGATGTAGGGTAATTAGATAGAATCAGATCAAGCGTATAAGCATTGTATACATTAATCCAATAGGCCAAAGACTCATTGCGGGACCAAGTGTTATCGGGTATTTTCTTTGATACGATGTCGAGGTATGAATTGAGTTCTCCTCTGACGCCATTAAGTCCTGCATAGTTAACGACTCCAGAACTTGAGACATATTTCTTCAATAGCTTGTCCAACGTAGAGTGATCCACACCTGCTACCGGCATAGCTTTCTTCTCTTCTACAGGTATTACTTCTTTCTTTTCTTTCATGACCTCTTTTTTGACTGTTGGAGTCTCTGCAGTGGTAGTCGTTGCAACAGTAGTAGCCTTAGAAGCAATAGCCTCAGTCACCTCCTCTTTCGCCATAGGAAGTTCCTTTTCTCCCATGTCATGCTTATCATCCATTTCAGACTTGGCAATTGTGGTTTTATCGAACATTTTATCCTTCATCTTATTCATTGCTTCTTTGGGCTTGTCTGCCATGTCTTCGACTTTGGATGCCAAATCATCTTTAGCATCTTGCATTTTTTCCTTAGTCATCTGAGCTTTTTCCTCTTGCGCTGACTTCAACTCTGAGGCTCTATCTGCAATAGGCATTTCTTTCTTAGGGGATGCTTCGGCAATTTGATCAATCCTAGCTGAAGAATCTGCAGTGCTATTCTGATTTTTTACATCGCATGAAACTGCTAAATAAAATGATAGGGCAAATACTATATATTTCATTTGTGAGTGATTTTACATTGAAACACTTATTCCTTACAAAGGTTACAGATCAGCTTATGAAGATTGTACTTGGTATGTGTTAAGACAATACCTACTTAAAGCATTCCTAAGAAATGCTGCTAGTATTAAGAAGGCTATAAGTTTTCATGATATTCGGGCTATGCATCCGCCTCTTCGATAGGTGGCTCTTCGAGGATAATTGGATCTAACATTGATAGAGATATCCATTTTTTTTCCTCTGAGCTAATTGATCCAAATCTTAAGAATCCACCAGAAGCCTTAGCAATGTGCTCTGCGAATGAAGTAAAACTTGTATAGAGCGCATATGCGGTGGCGTTGTCCAATTTCGATAAGATCTGATTAAGATCAGCCAATTTACTCGAGATCGCCATTTCCCTAGCCGATAACTCTTGTGGCAATTCTTTCAGCGCATTCGCAAAGTCCTCTGAAAATGAGGCATCAACTTCAGCATAATATCCATTGAGACTCTCTGTAGTATCAGCATAGGATCTTATCCTAGTAAGTTTCTCGGCCCAATTAAGCTCTTGAGAGTCGATATTCCCATCTGCTCCTGCTACTAATATAGTGATTAAGGATGGTGCTGACTTCAGTTGATCGGTTTGTTCTTGTGTTAAAGAAGTAAAGAGAGTTGCCATGTGATTATAAGGTGTTTAATAATTGAGCGCAAAATTATTAAAAGGATAGAATATATAAAGTCAGCAAAGCTAGCTTTAAAAAGAAATTGTTCTGAAATTAGAGTTGAGAGACAGGAGCTGTTAGCGCTGTCAAATGCAAATTGCAAATCTTGCCAGACTATTCTTGTCTTGTAATGAACTTAATGTGATTTAAAAAGCTTGTCATAACATGGCTAAACTTCATCTCTCCATCTCAGAAAAAATACAAGGTGATTTCACCCCGCAGGATCTCAATTTGATGATCGTTTTTCAAGTTAATTGTCCAGGGTGTATTGCCAGTGCCATTCCCCTCGTCCAAAATTTATATGACTCTTCACATGATGGTTTAGGTATTGTTGGGCTCTCTACAGCATTTCAATACTACAATTATAATAATGCTGAGAATACGCACCGACTTGTAAAAGAAGGACATTTAGTTGATCACTCATTATCATTTATGAAGCAACACGGTCATGACACACTTCCCTATAAGATTACCTTTCCAATATTAATGGATACCAAGATGCAGCCCGATGATGCTGGTGAGGTTGCACAAGCTATATTAGCGCAACACGCTAGTTATCACGAATTGTCAGATGCAGAGAAAAAAGCTGCTTCGGCACGGATAGTAGGACAGCTTAATAAACAGTCAGATGTCTATATAAGCTTTACGGTTAACCAATTCCGAGGCTCTCCATCTTTTGTGTTGTTCAATAAAGATTATGACATACTTGAACGCTGGTTTGGTCATACTTCAAAAGAAGACATTAACGAAAGAATAGCGAGACACTCCTAACTGCCGTTCGCCCATGAGTGTTATATAACGACATATTTCATTGAGAATAAAATGACCAGTATGATTAAAACTGGGTTGACATTTTTCCAATCTCCCATGATTATCGAGATAAATACATAGAGCAACAAACCTACGGCAATACCATTAGCAATGCTGTAAGTGAATGGCATCATGATGATCATAGCAATCGCAGGTATAGCGATCTTTAGATTATTTAGGTCTATCTTCTTAACCCCTTCCATCATTAATATCCCAACCATCACAAGTATAGGAGATGTTGCAGCCACTGGCACTACTCCGGCTATTGGAGCGAGTAGAATGGCTAAAAGAAAAAGCACACCAGTCGTTACTGCCGTTAATCCAGTACGCCCTCCCGCAATGACGCCAGCACCGCTCTCGATATACGTGGTGACCGATGATGTGCCCAACAACGCTCCACAAGTCGTAGCCGTTGCATCCGCAAATAAGGCTTTGTCCATTTGTGGTAGATTACCGTTTTCATCCAATAAATCTCCCTTATTAGCAGTGCCGATTAGCGTTCCGAGGGTATCCAACAGATCGACCATAGTGAAACTTATAATCACTACGATCACGGATATTATGGATCGTTCAGCTGAAAACAAGGATGAAATATCAAGCTGAAAGGCTGTGCTCGCCAATGTAATGTCTGCAACGTCATAACTGTTAGGTATCTCAGTTACACCCATCGGAATGCCAATAACAGTGGTTAGGAGTACCGACCAGATCATAGCCGCCGGAACTCGGCGCACCATCAAGGCTGTCAGTATAAGAAAACCAACAAGTGATAACAATACAGAGGAGTTAGACAGTGACCCAAGCTGTAATATCTGCGGGCCAGCATTTTTTATAGCCCCAATTAAAGAATCTTTCTCGAGTGAATCCATCCCACTAATCAAGCTAATTATGGGGCCTTGGTTGATATCAATAATTTGAGCATTGTTAAGACCTATCAATGCTATAAATAGTCCTATGCCAGGGGCGATAGCAAACTTTATAAAAGTCGGTATCGCCTTAATAATGTATCCTCTAACGCCAGTAATTGTCAATATCAGAAATAACACGCCAGATAAGAACACAATAGCTAAAGCCTCCTGCCAGCTATACCCAAGCCCGAAAACTACCGTAAACGTAAAAAAAGCATTTAAGCCCATTCCTGGTGCCTGGGCAAAAGGCAACCGTGCAACTATACCCATCACTAATGTCCCGATCGCTGCGGCAATACACGTCGCTACAAAAACAGAGGCATAGTCCATACCTGTCTGAGAGAGTATGGATGGATTGACAAAAATGATATAGGACATTGTCAAGAATGTCGTCAAGCCCGCAGTCAGCTCTTTTGAAATTGTACTACCAGATTGGTGTATCTGAAAAAACCGCTCCATCACACTAACATAGGAAAAGAGCCTATCAATTTAGGCACGGTTGATTGAGTTCGATAATATTTAGGTCTCACAATATCGCTAAGCTTGACTCAACTATTAACCATAGATTATTATCATTACAGCAACTTGAGATCATCATGACTAATATCTATTACGTCGTTTCTTGGCTTTTTATAGTCTTGCTAGGCATGTCGTGCTCGAGTTTTAAGAATGAGAATGAATACTCAGCAGTGAGAGAAAGGTTGGTTGCAGATCACAATATCCAGTCTTTTTCTCATGACGTGATACTAAATCCTAGGGAGGTGCATCTCAACGAACTATTAAGTGGGCTCCAAGAGAAGTCAATAGACCACTATCGCAAAACTCATTATTTCCCTCCTGCTCGCAATTTTTATGGATCTAAGGAACATGTCGAATCAACAGAACTATTTCAATTGCTTTCGGCAATGCCTAAAGGTGGCGCCTTACATATACATACCTCAGCAATGGGTGATCTTGATTGGGTCATCGATCGTGCAATCGCCACCTCTGAGATGTATGTCTACTGGCCTGATGGCATAGTCAAGGACAAGGGCATCCTACATGCATACAATTCATCCGATGTTCCACCAGGCTTCACACTTGCTAAAGAAGTGCTTAGTGATGAGGATGACCTTGCTGAGTTTAAGAGTTACTTTTTATTTGATCAATCGTTAGACCAGGACTCTGTTGATATATGGGGGCGATTTGAGGGCATATTCAAGCGTATCGATGGCTTCGTAAACTATGAGAAGATTTTTGAAGATTATATGGTTCATGGATTATCGCTACTGGCAGATGATGGCGTGCAACACGTAGAGCTCAGGATGCCATTTGAAAATCTGCTATACTCAACGACAGTGGTAGAAAAAAATCGAGATATTGATGAGTTTGTTTCTACTATCCGAAAGGCTTTACAACGGGTAAGAAAGGATTATCCAGACTTTACACTCAAGATCATTCACGCCAACCTAAGGTTTAGATCTAATGAACTTATTAGCTCGGATGTACGAACTACTATGGAATATAGACAACGATACCCTGACCTTTTGGTGGGCTATGACCTGGTAGCAGAGGAAGATGCGGGTCACACGACATTCTATCATCTTGAGAGCTTTTTAAAAATCTTCCAGCTTAATAAAGATGTGAGCTACCCTATCGACTTATATCTCCATGATGGCGAAAGCAATTGGGTTGATAACCAAAATCTCTATGATGCCATATTGCTAGGCAGTAAGCGCATTGGGCATGGATTTAACCTCTTTAGATATCCCAAATTGATGGAAATCGTCAAGAAAGAGAATATCTGCATCGAAGTCAATCCCATCAGCAATCAAGTGCTGGGTTATATAAGAGACTTGAGGTTACATCCGGCTTATACCTATATATCACAGGGAATAGATATATCAATCAGCTCCGACGATCCTCTCATCTTTGATTATGAAGGATTGAGCTATGACTATTGGCATATCTATATGGCCTGGCAACTCGATGTAAAGGATCTTAAAAAGCTCAGTAAAAATGGTATCCAATATTCGGCATTAAGCCCGTCAGAAAAAGTAGCCGCCCTTAAACATTGGGAACAACGATGGGATCTATTTATCAATGACTCACTACAAAAGTTATCTACTTATGAAAATTAATGTTCTGTTGCTCTTTATCATTTGCATTTACTCATGTAAACAATCGTCAGAATCTTCAATGGATGATAAGATTCCAATTAGAGTAGTGGTAGTAAGCATGTTTGAAGCTGGCAATGACACTGGAGATGCACCAGGAGAATTTCAGTATTGGGTAGAAAATCTTCCCTTAGATCATACGCTCTCATTTCCTCAGGGGTATAGGGATCTGAGATACAATGCAGACAAGGGGGTGTTGGGAATCGTGACCGGTATCGGTAATATAAAGGCTGGCGTATCGATACAAGCTTTGGGTTTAGATCCTCGATTTGATCTGACCAAGGCTTACTGGTTAGTAGCAGGTATCAGCGGAGTAGATCCTAATGATGCATCTACGGGCTGCGCTGTATGGGCCGACTGGCTAGTAGACGGTGATCTCAGTCATGAGATAGATGCACGTGAGATTCCATCAGACTGGGAGACCGGCTATATCCCGCTGCGCAAGACAAAACCATATGAACTTCCTATGCCCGACGAGCGTGAAGTAGTAGCGCTACAACTCAACGAGACCTTAGTACAATGGGCCTATAATCTTACTAAGGATGTAGAGTTGCCAGATACAGAGGGCACCGCTGGTATGAGGGCAAATTATGAAGGGTATCCCGCTCAAGAGATGGAACCCAAAGTCATGATCGGTACTCAATTGGCCGCAAGCACTTATTGGCATGGAGAACTATTCAATGATTGGGCTAATGATTGGGTAGATTATTGGACAGAGGGTGATGGCAATTTCGTTACATCTGCCATGGAAGAAATCGGGACATGGCATGCTCTGGAACGCCTCGAAGCCAACGGTCTTGCCGATATGGATCGCTTGATGGTATTGCGCACAGGATCCAACTTTACGATGCAATGGTCTGGCATAAGTGCTTATGAAAGCTTGTCCGGAGAAAAACTATCTGGCCAGGGCTACTCAGGATACATACCATCACTGGAGTCAGCTTATTTAGTCGGTAGTAAAGTTGTCAATACCATAGCCGACGATTGGAATCAATATCAAGATCAGGTTCCTTAACAATTTAGTTTTTAATAGTCATATAGAGTAATCAACATATGTGAGTAACTTATATAAGTATATTCTTCATATAAGACATATTTGCTCATATTTGCGATGTCTATTGGACAAACTATCTACGTACTGCGGACACAGTTAAAACCTATATGAATCTTAGAATGTCAATTCTAAATTTGTCTGAGCCTACTCTTAGCTCCCAATTTAATCTACGTCAAAAATGGAATAAGATCGCTCGCACCGACATAAGGTGTGCCAGCATGGCTATTAGACTCTTCGGTAGGTCAACATGTAACGCTGATTTTTTCATAACAATTTCATCTTATTCAATACACTAAAAACAAGGTATGAGAACTATTTTTAATTCTTTGCTGTGTACGCTGATCCTCTTGTTGGGGTCAACAGCTGCGTGGTCTCAAGGCTCTACATCGTCCAGGATAAATGGACAGGTAGTAGCTGAGGGTGAGTCACTTATTGGTGCCGCCGTAATTGCCACTCACACACCAACTGGTTTTGAGTATGGTACAACGACTAACGTTGAGGGGTACTTTACACTAAACAATGTTAATGTGGGTGGACCATATCAGATCGTCGTTTCTTTCTTAGGTTACGAAGATCTTGTAATCAATGACGTCTATCTTGGCTTGGGCCAAACCGAAACATTTAATCTGAAGCTTCAAGAATCATCAGTGACACTTGATGAAATTGTGGTTACATCAGGTGGATTATTTGATGGAAACAGGACTGGATCAGAAACCAAAGTGTCAGAAGAACTAATTGCGAGCCTACCTACAGCAGATAGAGGGCTTAATGATTACTTGAGAGTCACTCCTCAAGCCGATGTGGCTAATAATGGTGCCGTCAACGGAGGTGGTATTTCATTTACTGGGGTTAATAATAGATTCAATGCCATCTTTGTCGATGGGGCAGTCAACAATGATGTCTTTGGTCTTGCCAACTCAGGAACTAATGGAGGTCAAGCTGGCATCTCACCCATAAGTCCTGATGCGATCGAGCAAATCCAGGTGGTACTAGCTCCTTATGACGTTACACTAGGTGGATTTGCAGGTGGCGGTATCAATGCCGTTACTCGTAGTGGTACTAACGAGTTTGAGGGATCTGCCTATTACTTTTTTAGAAATCAGAATCTTGCTGGTAGAACACCAACGGATGATGATAATGCAGTGCGATCTCGATTGGCTCCATTTACAGCCAGAACAGTTGGTGCAAGATTGGGTGGACCACTTATTAAGAATAAGTTATTCTTCTTCGCCAATGCTGAAATCCAGAGAGATCAGGAACCTCGTCCTTTCATACCTGAAAACTACATAGGAGACTCTGATATCAGTCAGATAGAAGCTGTCAGAGACAAGTTAATCAATGATTTCAACTTTGATCCAGGAGAATTCCTCAACAATAATGAAACTATTGATGGTGAGAAATTTCTATTGAAGCTGGACTACAACATCAATGCTAAACATAAATTAACGGCACGACATAGTTATGTCAAGGGAACTACAGAAATCCATCCAGCTCCAAGTGATTCTCGTGTAGTATTCGAAAACGTGGGGTATGTATTTCCATCTACGACTAACTCAACTGCATTAGAACTTAAGAGCATATTTGGACCTAACGTATCCAATAATTTAATAATAGGGCGTACAACAGTAAGAGATGATAGAGATATAATCAGCGATCCATTTCCACAGATCAGACTTAATGACGGTAATGGGCGTATCGATATTGGAACAGATAATTTCTCATTCTCAAATATTGTAAATCAGGATGTCTTTACAATAACCAACAATTTCAATTTATTCAAAGGGAAGCACAATTGGACTTTTGGTACACATAACGAGTTTTTTACTATCGAGAACTTATTTACCATATTTTCTACTCCGAGATATCAATACTTCTTTGATGGAGTCAACCGCTTCCTAAATGATGAGCCTGCCGATCTAGTTTTATTTGGGCATGAGCAATCATTTGGAGGGCAACAGATCAGGTTTGGTGACGAAGCAGAAAATCTTGGACCGGCATTTAATGCCGTACAGTTAGCATTTTATGCTCAGGATGAAATACAGATCAATCCTGACTTCAAGTTAACGCTAGGAGTAAGATTAGATGTTCCAATATTTACTGATGATCCACCGCTAGATAATGTACAGTTTAACAATGAGACCATTCCAATTCTCGAGCAAGCTGGATGGGATCTCCAAGGCGCCAGAGCGAGTCAATCTCCGTCTACTCAGCTGCTGTTTAGCCCAAGAGTAGGCTTTAATTACGATGTCAATGGTGACAAAACCACTCAATTGAGAGGTGGTGTAGGAGTTTTTACGAGTCGTGTGCCTTGGGTATGGCCAGGTGGTCAATTTATACGTAATGGATTGAATAGTGCATTTAATGTAGATTTTGGAGTTCCGATCTTTGCTACACCAGAGGAATGGC
>CAZAXY010000095.1:0-13618 GCA_964489125.1 uncultured Saprospiraceae bacterium | reverse complement strand
TATCCGATTTAAAAGGTAAAAAGATTGCTGTTGCGGAGTTGACTCCATCACATTCCTTTTTACTTTGGATGTTAGATGCAGGTGGGCTGACATTGGATGATGTCACGATCGTAGCCCAAGCCAGTGCCATAGATGCTGCAGAAGTATTTAAGGCTCAACGTGTAGACGCTGCCGTAGTATGGAGCCCTGATGACATCTTAAGTCTTGAGGCAGTTCCTGGCTCAAGAGTCTTAGAAAGTACTCGATCAGCAGCATTTATCATAGCAGATGTCTTTATGGCCAAAAGAAGCTACGTCAATAAGAATGAAGACAAGCTAAAAAAGATATACGAAGGCTGGATGAGAGGTTCTGCTGAGATAAATTCTGACCCATCTGCACGCAGACATGCTGCAGAAATTCTGGCGAGAGAATTTACTGAGAGAGGTACAGCCTTAACTGATGCTGAGGCAGATGAAATGATCGGCAATGTGCGCCTCACCACACATGGTGATAATGAGAACTTCTTTGGTCTTAACTCTGGTTATAAGGGTGTTACGGGTAATGATCTGTACTCAAGCATGTCTATTAAGTATCAAGATTTAGGCTTCATAGAAGGCAGGGTGCCAAACTGGCGTCAAATCGCAGCTCCTGCATTCGTGGCCGGTTCTACACTCTCAGGTGCATCACATGCCGCTGAGGGTGCTAAGGCTTTTACACAAGCAACTACAGCTGATGCTAAAAAAGAAGCCATTGCCAGTAAGAAGGTGAGTATTAGCTTCCGTACGGGCGAATTTAAACTTGACGAAAACGCCAAGTACATCATCGACAAGGAATTCGTAGCAATTGCCAAGGCCTTTGCTAATAACCGCATCCGTATCGAAGGGAATACTGACAATACAGGCAATCACGACCTAAATGTGGTGCTCTCCAAAAAACGAGCACAATCTGTAGTTAACTATTTAGTCAGCACCTATCAGATGCCTCGTAATCGATTCATCGTAGTTGGCAATGGGCCAGATAAACCGATAGCAAGCAATAACTCAGAATCAGGTAGAGCCCAGAATAGAAGAACGGATTTTGAACTCGTTGCAACAGAATAATTAAATAGTGCAACGCTATAAATGAATTCACTATTTAAACTACGAGGAGAACTCACTAGGTCTCAAAGTCTACTGTATAGCTTATTGGGTTTTATTGTACTCATCATATTCTGGTGGTTGTTGGCAGAGGTGTTCTCTGAGAAAGTGCCAGTCCTTGAAGGGTATAATCAATCACTTCCGAGTAGCTTAGGTGATGATGCAGATCTGGCGAGCTTGGATTCAATTGCAAGAGCAGATTCCATACTCTTCGCTAATGCGACTGAATTCAGGAAGGTTTATAAGATACTTCCTACCCCTCTAGCAGTGGTGAAGTCTTATCCAACATTAATTTCTAAGGATGAATTGGTACCTAATGCTTTGAGATCTATATGGATCAATCTGCAAGGTTATTTTTGGGCGATTCTGATATCAGTGCCATTAGGGTTTATAATTGGATTAATCCCATTGTTTAGAGGACTATTTGGCAGGCAAGTCGATGCAATGCGATTCTTACCTCTTACAGCTCTCACAGGCCTATTTATCTTATGGTTTGGCATCGATGATCCAATGAAGGTAGCTTTTCTGGCTTTTGGTATCATAGTGTATCTACTGCCAGTTGTGGTACAGCGCATATGGGAAGTCAATGACGTCTATCTCAAGACCGTATTCACCCTTGGAGCATCTGACTGGCAGACTGTCAAAACGGTCTATATGCCATCGGTAATGAGTGTAATATTTGATGATATAAGAGTGCTAACGGCTATATCATGGACTTATATCATCATCGCAGAAGTGCTCAATCGAGCGGGAGGCATAGGCTCATTGATATTCATAAAAGCTCGTCAAGGTCAATTGGAAAAAGTATTTGCCATACTTGTGATAATCATTCTAATAGGCGTTATCCAAGATTGGATATTCGTCTTTTTGGGAAGACGACTTTTCCCTCACAAGCACTTTAAATCGATGGTTAATGGTATTAGAGAAGCGAAGTTTGGAATTTACTTCTTGCTTGGTGGCATGTTAATAGCTGTGATCTTGACTGGAGTTTTAGGCATGTCCAATTTACTAGTGATTGTAATGGCAGTAATCGTATTGTCATCACTCCTATTCACAGGTTATGGTGAGACCATCATACGCAAAAACACTGTCGGCCATGAGTAAGGTGATTAAGGACACAGATCTCCAGAATATCATTGAACTGAGAGGTATAGGACAATCTTATGATGGCGGACAAAACTGGATAATTAAAAATTTAGACTTTGTCATCGAGGACAAACCTGATCAAGGTCAATTTGCAGTTATCCTAGGTATGTCAGGATCAGGCAAATCTACTGTACTACGGTATATCGCTGGTCTGCAAGAGCCAACTGAAGGATCTGTCTTAATCAATGGCGGAGAATTACATACTCAAGATAGAGTAAGTATGGTCTTTCAGAAATACTCGTCGCTCCCCTGGATGACGGTGCTTGACAATGTTGGACTTGCACTACGCTATAAAGGAATGTCCAAAGCAGAACGGGATGACAAGGCTATGGAGATGCTGAAACTGGTTGGTCTCGAGGGACATGAATATAAATTTGCACAATACCCCACTCTCTCGGGTGGGCAGTTGCAACGTATAGCCATCGCAAGGAGTCTACTAGCCAATCCCAGCATTTTAGTTATGGATGAGCCGTTTGGTGCATTGGATATTAAGACCCGACTACAGATGCAAGATTTATTGATTAAGCTTTGGCATCAGTTTCATTCAACTATCCTATTCGTGACGCACGATATAGCTGAGGCCGTATATCTGGCTGATGATATATATATCTTGAAGTCCCAACCGTCACAGTTCGTAAAGCATATCCATGTAGACCTTCCATTCGATCGGGATAGATCTACAAAGCGCTCTCCAGAGTATACCGCTATGGTACATCATGTTGAAGATATGATGATGGAAGTGGCTGAACTGGGCTAAGGAAAATTTCTATTTCGTCTTGGGCTATTTAGGCGTTTCTGGCTGCGTAACAAGCCATTGAATAACATAACATAGGAAACCATCAGTGCAAGGGCAGCAACTACATGTTGTGTCTTGCTATACCGCCTCTTAATTTCATTGGTGTTATAGAGGATTGCTGCAGTAGCATAAATGACTATGAACGCACTAATAATCCATCCAACATTAAAATTGTCAAAACTGTATCCTGAAACTCTCAATAGAATCCGTGCAATAAAAATGCTAAAGAGAACCATTCCTCCCACCTTCATAAATCCGCTTAGAAATGTGAAATCTCGATTTGACGTAAGTGCATAAATCGTCAGGCCACTGAATAATCCCGTAGCGATTATGGCAGAAGAATATAGCGCAGATGGGTTTGTCATTTCAGCACGGCAGAGGAGCGGAAATATTATTACGGCTTTTATAAGTATGAAGAAGCCATACACCATATACTGAGAGCTTTTCTTGGTTATTCTTCTTGACACTCGTCGAGCATATCTCATCGCAAATATGAAAACTATGAAGATTGGGAATAAATCGCTCTGCCATCGATTTAGACCTATTGTATCCATATACCAATCTCTGATGGGCGTTTGCATCATGATATACTCGATACCAATCAAGGTAGCCACACCCATGGCTAAGTTGAGATATACTTTCCTCAGGAAAGAGACCTGTTCAATCTCATCCTCCCTAATAACTTTTACAGGTCTTCTATTCTTCTTCGCTTTCGACAAGACTCCCGTTTCTACCAGGTCATGTCATCCTCGTTGTCAACGGGATTTTCCTCAGCAGGTTTCTCGGCAGGCTCAGGCGTAGACGGCTCCGCTGTTGTCTCTGCAACAGTCTCTCCAGCCGCCTCAAGAGCCTTTTGTTTCTCCCACTCTTCTTGTCTGCGATCAAATTGCTCATAGTCATAGTCAGGCATGAGATCTGTCTTGACGTGATTGACGGCATCCTGAAGCCCCTCCAAAAATCGGTTGAAATCTTCCTTGTAAAGAAAAATCTTGTGTCTCGTAAACCCGCTTCCGTTGAACTTTCGCGTGCTCTCGGTAAGAGTAATGTAATAGTCATCCCCACGAGTTTGCTTCACATCGAAGAAGTAAGTTCGCCTCTTTCCAGCCCTCACCTTATTAGAGTAGACACTGTCCTGACCTTGTCCAAATTCATTCTCCACGGCCAAATTTATTTTGTGTTCGTAATGTTATGATAGTGTTGCCACTTGATTAAAAATAACAAACTTGCCGAATTTAACTGTACTCTATGGCTTTTTCTTCATCGAGCTGCTTTGTTAATATCTCATAATAGTAACCTCTTGCCGCCATCAGATCGGCGGGTGTTCCTTGCTCAACTATTCTGCCTTCGTCTAGGACAATTACCTTGTCAAAGGAAAGATGACGATATATTCTATGAGTTATGATAATAGCTGTCTTATCACTGAGCGCACCGCTCAGATATGATAATATTGTCTGCTCCGTAGTGGTATCAACGGCACTGAGGCAATCATCGAGAATAATAATTTCTGGTTCTTTAATCAGTGCTCGAGCCAAGGAGATTCGTTGCTTTTGACCTCCAGATAATGTCACCCCTCGTTCACCTACCAAGGTCTCAAATTGATCTGGTAAGCGCTCGATATCATTGTAAATTGCCGCATTCTTTGTAATTTCTTTGATCTCCTGTAATGTAGCATCAGCCTTACCAAAGGCTATATTTCGCTGTATACTATCACTGAAGAGGAAAGCATCTTGAGGTACATATCCTATTTTCTCCCTCAGTTGATATAGATTTAATGCCCCTATATTCTCACCGTCGAGTAGGATCTGCCCTGATTGGACGTCATACATCCTGAGCAGCAGGCTGGCAATAGTAGACTTACCAGAGGCTGTCTTGCCAATTATCCCAAGCTTCTCTCCCTTCTGAATTTCAAAACTTACGTTATCCAGTGCTTTAGTCCCTGAATCTATATAGGTAAAACTTACACCATCAAATTTAACTTGACCATCCAATACCAAATCCTCCTTATTATTATTGGTGATGGTAGGTTTAGTGTTCATAAATTCATTGATGCGACCCTGCGATGCCTCTGCTTGTTGGACAATAGACACAATCCAACCTACTGCGGTGAACGGCCAGGTGAGCATGTTGACATATATGATAAACTCTGCGATATTGCCATAGGTGATATTGCCTTTGGCTACTTCGTGCCCGCCGACTATTACTACCAATAAAATACTTGTGGACACAAGTAGTAACATCAATGGGTAGAATAACGCATTAACCTTAGCAAGGCTCATGGAGTTCTCCTTATACTCTTCACTCTCCCGAGAAAAATAGGAAACGAATTGTGGCTCCTTCACATAGGATTTAACTACCCGTATACCCGAGTATACTTCCTGTGCTATAGTTGTCAGCTTGGCTAATTGACGTTGAATAATTTCACTTCTCTTATGTATAAAGCTACTCACTATGTATATAGATATGGATAGCACTGGCAGCGGTAAAAGAGCATAAAATGTCAGCGTTGGACTGACGCTATACATGTAGTAAACCGCCAATATAAAGAGCGTGACCAAATTGATGCAGTACAGAAGCCCCGGGCCCAAATACATCCTCACCTTAGAGACATCTTCAGTGATACGAGACATCATATCACCTGTCGAATTACGGGTATAAAACGAAGTGTCGAGTGCCTCATAATGAGCAAATATCATCTTACGCAAGTCATATTCGATCAATCGAGAAACGACAATAATAGTCTTACGCATCATATACATGAAGAATCCCATAGTCAGCGCAAACGCAATTACTAGCAGCCCGTGCTCCATCAGATTAATAGCGATATAGTCCAGGATAACTTGTCTCTCCTCCTCATTGGGAGCGAGTCTATACTCTCCTAGACATTGTGATGCTACATCGAGGGCCTTACCAAACTGTGGTGGTACCAAGAGTCGGAAGAAATTCTGGATAACGACGAATAACGCCCCAAAAAGCAAGCGCCATTTATACTTCCAAAAGAACTTATTTATCTGTAGGAGATTTCGCAATGTGTACCGAGGTGTTTATGATTGTATTAAGCGCAACAATTAATGATTGTTCCGCTTATCGGCCTCAAATATCTCACTTCATTCCTCCAAAGTCAGATATGGTCGCACTTTTTCCCATTTTTCATGCGACAATGGGCTCCCCGCCATAAAATCATCTAGATAACTCCTTTGATCTCTATGCCTAAAGTAGTTCACAGCTGTGGTGGCCATATTCTTGCTGAAATAATAATTCTTTATAAGCTCCCATTTATCAATTGCCTGTAAATCGATTCGTCTATAAGAATCATCTACGTACAGATACCGGCTAATCTGATCTACGGCCGAAGTATCTAAAGAATATAGTCCGTCATAAAGCTGATCGAGATCATAATATCCTCCAATATTCTCTCTCCTTTCAATTAAAACTTTTGCACGCACGGGACCTATTCCCTTGATTTGGACCAATTCACTCGAGTCTGCAGTGTTCAAGTTGATAGGCTCCATTTTACTCGTAACAGTTACATACTCTTTAGGTTTCCAGCTCTTGTTCTTAAGCTGATAGCTGCTATCGATTTTCACATATGGAGCAATTATTCTAAATATGCTATCAGTCATGCCTGGCGAGGATTTGAGCTTATCTACGTAGCGAAAAGTTCCTCCGGCCTTGCGATAGCCCAGGATGCTCGATGCCAATCGTGAAGGAATATTGAGCAAATCCAATGAATCTCTAGAGATGGTGTTAGGGTTAAAGGGGAAGAATTCCTTTTGAGGAAAGGCCTTGGTAGCTTTTACTTTCTTTTTACGATTGCGGTCGGTTTTTCTTTTTGTTGCCATGATCTTAGTGAATGGCAGAAGTTTCCGATAGATCTGCGCATCAAGCGTATATATGTTTTGTATATCCGCAGGTTTTCTGAATCGCCCTCCCTTTTCTCTAAAATTTATCCATATAGTGGCAGTCTTAGCAGGAACACCCATAGTTAAGAGCTCTTGATGAGTGATGGTATTGGGATCATATTGTCGTGGATTGAGTTTTACCTTTTCATTGGGTGGCTGAACATACTTGTCTCCATCATTATTCACCTTTTTAGTTTCATGAACGATCAACAGGCTATCGATTAGGGCAATATCACGTTCTGACAACTTAATTATGGGGTTGTAATATTCGTCTACCAGTAAATAGATCGCACCAATTGCAACAATAAGCAGGACCAAAACAAAGGATCCCCTGCGCTCGATTGGTGAGGCCCCAAACCAGTGCTTTAATTGATTAATGTCCATGTTCAGAATCTTGTAAGATGTCTGATAAATTTTCGATCGAATCGACCTTGTTTACTCCTTTGGCTTGCCTAAAATTCTTGGTAAGGAAAAGTTTTTTATTCTTCGAGTGTGATTTTGCATCAAGCTCATATACCGTCGTGCCGATTATGATATCAATCAACTCTTCATCCTGCTCATAGGTGGAATAGGTTACTTGTTGCTTTTGTAAAACCAAATTGTATGTGCACATCAATGCAAAACTGATGACAGAGCACATCGAAAGTCGCAACCAGCTGATATGCCCTGATCTGATATAGCTTGTTATAGCGATTATTGCTATGAATAATAGGACAACATGCAATTGGTTATACCAAATTACCGTCAAAACAGATCCATACAATTGATCAAAAAATCCGGTTGATCTAATCATGATAGCTGCTGGGATATTCAAAATGATCAAACCATCTAAGAAAATCTCGCTTATATGACCGAGAAGCAAGAGTGGTATACCTGCTATAATCACTAGCGTAGCACAGCCTATAGCAATAAGACTGCTAAACAAAAAATAAGTAGGAAACTGATGGAAATAATACAAACTGAGTGGTACGATAAAGACCTGTGCCGCTAAGCTTACAGCAGTTAAGGACCAGATATAATTCAGGATCTTATTTTTGACATAAATCCTCTTATAAATGAGTTGATAATAGAGGAGAATGCCCGATACAGCAGCAAAAGACATCTGAAATCCAAGTTGAAATATCTGATGTGGATCAATGATTGCAATAATAAGCGCTACGCCAGCGAGCGCATTCATAGAGTTTACATGAAACGGCAAGTTTCGGCTTAGTAACACAATCATAAATATCAACGACGCTCTCATAACAGGTACAGACAGTCCAGTAACTAATGCGTACAAAGAAAGACCACTCACTAATACTATAGATTCAACAATAGTTATATAGCGAAAGTGGGGAAGCCGTCTGAACACTAATCGCAGGAGCATGACGATCATGCCTACGTGAAGACCTGACACTGCTAAAACATGGATAGCTCCACTATTGGCAAATTGTTTCTGGAGATCCGGATCGAGATCATATCGGTATCCAACTAAAAGTGCGTTAAGTACACTCGCTTTATCATCCTGAAATCTTTCGTTTATTTTATTAATGATGCTTTGCCTCGCCCCATACCTGATGCTAGCTAATCCACGATATCTCTTAATCGGCCTATGAGAGAATATGTCTCCTGCCCACGCTTGACATCGCACACCTTGATGTCGCAGATATCGACCATAATTAAATGCGTATGGATCTGTTGGTGCTGGTATCGTTCTGAAGATGACCTCAGCTAAGATTGTATCCAACGGTTTCAGCTCTGTGTAACTACTATCAGCCGCATATGCTTCGATTAGTACTGGAGCATCTAAAGTTGATTGCCCGATGGCCAATACCTCACCCCTGATAATATGACTATTGCGAGTTTTAGGGAAATCCCTTAGGACTATGGTGGAATATACTGGTTTGCCCAAGTGTGTAGGCCCAATTTGTGGCAAGTGACCTCGAGTAATCATCGTAAATGCCCCAGCAAGAATAAAAAGAATGAAAATCAGTAGATTTTGTACGACGAGGCGGATTTTCGGTTTCAGGTAGCTGGAACAGAGATATAAAACAATCCCAATTAAACAATATTTAATGAAATCTTCAAATTGACATATTTTATCTCCAATTACGAGCCCAATTATAAATGGGATCAAAATTCTAATGACCGTTATTTCGCGGATGGAGAAGTACATTATTTGGTTGAATTAGTTCAGTAGCATGCAGAATGGTTACTTTTTATCGTGAATGCAGTCAGAAAGTAGGGCTTTTGTAGAGTATTGCACAAGAGAAGCTCCAAGTATTTATAAATTAATATATTTAAGTTCTTTTCATAACTAAACCAACTTTTCCCTAATGCGTAACATAGGAATCATAATTGTACTTGCGTTATGGCTGATTATTGGGTATTCGATGTGTAACTGTTATAACGCTACTTGCAATGTAGCTGAAGAAGCAGTCCAAGCGACACCTCCACCCCCACCACCAGTCAAAACCATAGACTGCCCAGATGAGCCGATCTGTTTTGGCAGAAATAGTTGTGAACCTCACTTTGGTAGCGGTTTCGCTGCTCTGAGAGATTCACTCATTAATGCGCTACCTGCCGGTGGCATACTGAAAATAATAGGAACATATGGACCTTCTGAAAAGAATGAGTCCGACTTTGATAATTTGGGCTTGTGTAGGGCTGATGCCGTTAAAACGGAGTTCGCTAAGCACATAGGTGCTGACAGGCTTGGAACTGCGGATCAACTCACTGTAGGACAAGGAGCCTTTAAAAATGGTGTTTCTACTGATAGAGTAAGATATGAAATCGTTGATAGTGCTACACCAGCAGTACCTTCAAGTACGCTCATTTATTTCCCATTCAACTCTACCAATAAACTTGACGACCGCGACGTGGAAGCCTATCTAAATAGCGTTGCTGATCAGGTAAAACAATCTGGTGAACGTGTAAGACTTGTAGGTCATACCGATAATATCGGAGGACAAGCACCAAATCAGGCATTAGGTTTGAGACGTGCACAAATAATCAAGGATTATCTGGTGGCTCGAGGAGTAAGTGGCTCTCAGGTGTCGACGAGTTCAAGAGGTGAAAATCAACCAGTAGCTACTAACAACACAGACGCCGGGCGTGCGAAAAATCGCAGAACCGAACTAACAATCATTAACTAAACAAAAATTTAAAACGAACAATATGTTATTATTTATAGATCCATGCTTATTTCCTTGGTGGCTGCTCTGGTTGCTACTACCACTATTAGGCCTATTGTTGGGCTGGTTACTATGGGGAAAATTCAAGAAAATGGTCGGGGACCTGGAGGCAGAAGTCAGAAGGTTGAAGTCACGAATCAGCGATTTAGAAGCAGAATTAGATAAATGTAATGCTAAGAAAGCTGAAATAAATAGTGCACTAACACTCTGTGAGGGAAGATTGAAAGAGGCTAAGAAAACACCAGCTGCAGAGGCCTCACCTAAAGTTCAAGCTATCCCAACTCCGCCACCGCCGAGTAAACCTCTTGGTATTGCAAGCACTCCTGCACCTGCGGCATCTGCTTCATCTGCCAAGACTAATATGTATGCTGCTCTTAAGTCAGACAACCTACAGGTAGTAGAGGGTATCGGTCCTAAGATGGATGAAGTCCTTAAGAAGCATGGCGTCCACACATGGGCAGAGTTAGGTTCATCAAACTTTAACCAACTCAGAGGAATATTGGACAAAGAGAATCCTAAAAGATATCGCATCATCGATCCTACATCTTGGCCATCACAAGCTAAGTTGGCCAATGATGGAGAGTGGGATAAATTGATCGCTATGCAAAAACAATTGGATACCGGACGTGCTGGCGTCAGTGATCATGAGACCGATTCTAAGGTTGAAAAAATGCTCATCAAGCTCGGCGTACTAAAGAGATGGAAACAAGATGACTTGAAAGCAGTGGAAGGAATAGGACCAAAAATTGAAGGTCTCCTAAAAGCTGATGGAATTGATACTTGGAGAAAATTATCAAATGCTCAGGTAAGCACTATTCAAGCAATCTTGACTAAAGCAGGAAAGCGATACAAACTCGCCGATCCGACCACATGGCCTAAGCAAGCTGGTATGTGCGCAGATGGTAAGTGGGATGAATTGACGGCCTACCAAGATCAACTCAACGGGGGCAAATAGAGCGTATTAATAATTGAATAATACTAAGGCTGATCTTCAATGAGGATCAGCCTTTTTCATTGTTATAGTTTGAATATCGCCTGCTGATAAGTTTCATCATTTATGAGAACCAACATTCGATATTTACCCTTTGGTACATCTTTCATCAACAGTTCTGAACGATATCCGCCTGTTTGAGCGATCTCTGGATGCCAGACTTTAACTAATTTATTCTGTGTGTCATATAACTCAAGTGCTACTATAGACTCCTCTCGCAAATTGAATTGTACGAACACTACTTCGCTCTCTCTGTCATAGCTACTGATGAGTTGGAAGCTCGTATCTATGCGCGGAAAAGGATCACTATACTTGAGTATTGGAGAGGAATTTTCGGAGGCCACTGCATCTATGCTCGACATAAGAATTGTAAGCATTAATATCAACTTGCTCATGTTCATATCTGGGGGGATATGCCCCGAAAGTAGCACGCTGCGATTGCAAGAATTGCACTAGCACATATGTAAATTAAGTATTTATCTCGGAGAGATATACAATGTTCTTGACCTCTTGATATTACGTATCGGAATATTACTCTTTGACGAGCATTTTAATCTTAAAGTGGATTGCTGCATACAGTAATGTTACGAATGGACTTAGGTAATTGAATATGGCGTAGGCAAAATACTCTAATGTTCCGACACCTAATACTCCCGACTGATATGCTCCACAAGTATTCCATGGAACTAATACAGAAGTCACCGTGCCAGAATCCTCTAGTGTGCGACTTAAGTTGACTGGATGCAGTCCTTTATCTTCATAGGCTTTAGAAAACATCTTACCAGGCACCACGATGGCTAAGTACTGATCTGATGCAGTTAAATTAAGGGCGAGGCAACTTGCCACGGTTGATGCAAAGAGGCCAAAAACAGAGCTTGCAAGGCTTAACAGAGCTGCGCTGATACGTTCCAGTGCGCCAATAGCGTCCATCACACCTCCAAACACCATCGCACACATAATCAACCATATAGTGCCCAGCATACCACTCATTCCTCCCGATGTAAACAGATCATTGAGCGTTTCATCATTGGTTACTACCGCACTATCGACCGTCATGGCATTCATAACCCCCTTATACGCCGACTCCAAAGTAAGCCTTTCAGCACCTCCAATATTGGCAACTATATCAGGTTGAAACAACACAGCAAAAAGGCCTCCTAATAGTGTACCGACCATCAGAGCTACCAGTGGTGGGGCTTTCTTAATAATTAAGATAACAACAATGATCGGGACCAGAAATAGTATCGGGCTGATATGAAATGCTTCATTAATGGAAACTAACATTGCTTCAGGATTCGTATACCCTGTTGTATCCCTCGTAAGTCCGATGATTGTGAAAATGATCAGCGATACTACGATGGTAGGGACTGTAGTAAACGCCATATACCTGATATGATCAAATAACTCTGCACCCGCCATAGCCGGAGCTAGGTTAGTAGTGTCAGATAGCGGCGACATCTTATCACCAAAGTATGCTCCAGACAAGACAGCGCCAGCGACCATACCCAATGGTAATCCAATCGCCTTACCGATTCCGATCAGAGCTATACCCACCGTAGCAGAAGTCGTCCATGAACTACCAGTTGCAATAGATATAATGGCACAGATGACCACCGTAGCTGGCAGAAATATCGTCGGATTGAGTATCTGCAAACCGTAATATATCATCGCTGGTATAATGCCACTGATCAACCATGTACCCGCGAGCGCACCCACCATCAGCAGTATCAATATTGCTCCGGTTGTAGATTTAAAATTATTGGCTACTTCTTCAATCATAGTTTTATAGCCTACCCGATTTCTAAAACCGACTATAGCAGCAATTGCAGCTCCTATGAGGAGGACAAACTGGTTAGATCCACTTAGTGCATCATCGCCATACACATACACATTGTATGCTAATAGCGCCACAAGTGCTACTATAGGAATCAATGCTTCGTATATATTCAGATTTCTATTACTGATGATTTTGGTATCCTCCATGTTGTGATTCTTTCTGTTGCTGTTAATGTAGTCATACATGTACGATCAACCAAATCATACACATCTAAGGCTGAACTTGCCAACCTCTGCTATCTTCTTTTATCCCGTAAAGACGCTAAGATCGCAAGTTCTCTCTCTAAATAGACGAGAGCAACAATAACTCTCAACTCTCAACTCTCAACTCTCAACTCTCAACTCTCAACTCTCAACTCTCAACTAAGGAAAATACCACACTGGCGATGACCAAGCACGCTCCTGTATCGTGGCATCAATATTATCAATAACTGGTATGCCTAGAGCTTTAGCGTCATAGGTGCTCCATCTTGGGGTAGGGATCTCAAGAACCCGCAGATAATACATACTCTCTACCGTTGGGTCAAAATCAGGATCTGTCCACACAGCTGACAGAGACACAGCACCGATGTCATTAGTATATGTGGCCTCTGACACATCTACAGAGTTACCTACAGCGGGTATGTCGCCAGCAGAAGTCGCCTCCCGATTATCCGACCAGG
>CAZAXY010000094.1:0-13752 GCA_964489125.1 uncultured Saprospiraceae bacterium | reverse complement strand
CTAAGATGAATTATTATTTCAATTTGGGTTGATTGCTAATAAGTCAATAACGAAAAGGTTTAGTCTTTGGCAATAAAAATTTATATTTTTTATGTTTTTTTTTACCGATAAATCAACAAGGGAACTATATTCGGTCTACCAAAATTGGTTCACCAAAAATTGGTTCACCAAAAAAAATGTATGTTAGAACATATCCAGAAGATAACTATAGAGAAACCCGTAGATAAAATTATCTCACAGATTAGAGATCAAATATCTTCAGGCGAAATTCGTCCTGGTGAGAAGTTACCACCGGAGCGCAAGTTAGCAGAACATTTCGGAGTAGGACGTGCTCATGTCAGAGACGCCATCAGAAAATTAGAATTTTATGGAATCGTGAAAACCTTACCACAAAGTGGTACGGTGATTTCAGGTACTGGTGTTGCAGCACTGAAAGGTGTGATATCAGATTATATCAAATTAGATGACCATGACTTCAGGTCTCTCGTTGAGACTCGAGTGTTATTGGAAAAAGAAGCGGCATATTTGGCTGCTAAAAAACGAACGGAGCAAGACATTCAAGAATTAAAAGATGATCTCGAGGCATATCGATCTAATGTCGAAAAAGGATTACCAGCAATAGAAGAAGATTTAAACTTCCACTTAACAATTGCTGAAGCGGGTAAGAATAAAGTGCTTAAGGCGCTCATGATGATTATCACACCCGATATCGTTTCAGGCTTTAATAAGTTTAAGGTTTGCAATGATGGAACCATTGACAAATCTCTTGAAGAACACCGAATAATACTGCGGCATATTATCGATCAAGAACCAGAACGTGCTGCCAACGCTATGGACTCACATTTACAGGATGTCTTAGCCTTTAGTATAAGGCCAATATGACTTAGAATGTAAATGATGTTTTTGAAATGAGAAACACTAAGTCTTCAGTTAACGCACGGCAAGACCATATAAAGTAATAGCTAACAGTAAGCCCCTAGTCAACTCGAAATTTTTAATCTATTTATTAAATCTTAATCGAAGTCTTTATGAAAAACAAAAATCTTACAACTGAACTTTACGTTCAAGTTTTTAAGAGTAAGGCATCCAAGACTATAATGAGTGGTATGGTTATGTCGGCGCTGACGTCAACTATGGCACAACATATTGTCTCTGGTACTGTCACTGGAGACGATAGGGAGGCACTTTTGGATGTAAGCGTTATGGTTACTGAGACAGCGAGAGGAACTATAACAGACTTAGACTGGGGTTTCCAGATATCCGCTTCGCCTGATGATAGATTACGAAAAATGATAAAGGATTTGAGTCCGCAGAAATTGGACTCATATTAACAGTAAATAGTTTTTTCATATTAGCAGGGTGCTTAGTGTACTAGCTGAGTACCCTCACTTTAAACACAAAGATTGGTCATTAGGGTGAACTGATTTGCATTTAGTTGAACGTTCCTTTACAAGTGTCAAATAAATCTTTCAGATGCTCTGAAGCCAACTAAGATAAATCAATGATAAGAAGAGTATTTTTATATGTTATTTATGGCCTCCTTGCTCTTCAACTTGAAGCACAGAGTCATCCTACTTTGACAATTACCACGGCAGAAGTCAATGAGATCCGATCTCAGCTAGAAGCGGCACCATTATTTTATAGAACCCTGCAGAACACGATTAACGAGGTTGATCAAGAAATAGAAATAGGTATTCAGGTACCTATACCTAAAGACATGGCTGGGGGCTATACTCATGAGCGTCACAAAAAGAATTTTTTCATTCTACAGAAGGCTGGTGCACTATATCAGATAACTGGAGATAACAAGTATGCTCAGTATGTCAAAGAGAGTTTTATGGCATACGCTGAGTTATTCCCATCGCTGCCACTTCATCCAACCAATAGGTCATATGCGACTGGCAAGATATTTTGGCAATGTCTTAATGATTCCAATTGGTTAGTCTATTGCAGCCAAGCATACGATTGCATCTATGACTACTTGTCAGCTAAAGAAAGAGATCATCTAAATACTAATCTATTTAGACCGATGGCAGATTTTCTCTCTGTCGAGAACCCTCAGTTCTTCAATCGAGTCCATAACCATAGTACCTGGGCTAATGCAGCAGTAGGTATGATTGGCTTAGTAATGGATGATGAGGAGTTGATCAATCGTGCATTATACGGATTGCAAAATGATGATTTAGATAAGAATCTGCGTGATAATGATGGTGGATATATCAAGTCTGATGACCATGCTAAGGCAGGCTTCTTTGCACAGTTAGATTATTCATTTTCACCAGATGGACATTTTACCGAAGGACCTTATTACTTGCGATATGCAATGTCGCCATTTTTATTATTTGCTAAATCGCTATCCAATGCTCGTTCAGACATAGATATCTATGGATACCGTGATGGTATCCTGAAAAAGTCAGTCTATGCTTTAATTAATCAAACTGATGCACAGGGGAGATTCTTTCCTATTAATGATGCTCAGAAAGGCATGTCATGGCTCTCACGAGAAGTAGTTGGCGCAATTGATATCGCCTATGCAGACTTTGGTAATGATCCTATGCTCTTAAGTGTCGCCGATAAACAAGGTAAAGTACTGCTTAATGGTTCTGGATTTCAGGTTGCCAAAGCATTGGCAGATGGTAAGATGCAAAACTTCGAACATGCTTCGATGAGCTTCAATGACGGGTATAAAGGGAATAAAGGAGGATTGACCATACTCAGAGCCCAGACTAAACCGAACGATGAAGTAATGGCTCTGGTGAAGTATGCAGCACATGGTATGGGGCATGGTCATTTTGATCGCTTGAGCTACTCTCTAACTGGGGAAGAGCGTGAGATAATCCAAGACTATGGTTCGGCACGCTGGGTCAATATTGATCAAAAAGGAGGCGGCCGCTATCTGAAAGAAAATAATTCCTTTTCTAAGCAGACGATCGCACATAATACGCTCGTAATCAATGAGGAAAGTCAAAATAAAGGAGAAGTAAAGATCGCTGAAGAACATCAATCGAATTTATATTTCTCAAAATTAGATGACTCATCATTATTAGCTGTGAGCGTAAAGGACTCCTCAGCTTATAATGGTACGATTCTCCACCGCACCTTAGTTTTAATGAAGGACGAAGATTTTGAATATCCCTTATTACTTGACGTATTTAGGGTGGAAGGGGAAGATGCGGAGACTTATGATTTACCTACTTGGTTCAAAGGGCATCACCTCTCGGCAAATTGGGAGTACACAAGAGGTAATGCAGACCGCCAAGTACTAGGAGCAGATGACGGATATCAACATATATGGGTTGAAGGGACCTCTGATGGGCTAACTGACATGAGTCAGTTTTCTTGGTTTGATCAAGATAGGTTCTTTACGTTGAGTACAGTCACTACGGATAACGACGAGATCATTTTTGGAAGACTTGGAGCTAATGATCCTGAGTTTAATTTGAGAGCTGATCCAGTACACATTTTGAGAAGGTCGAATGTGGGTAACAGCTTGTTTGTCAGTGCTATTGAGCCCCATGGGTCATACGACACCGTTACCGAAACTCCGCTCAATCCATTTAGCTCGATCAGCAATATTGAAATCATGATGGACACTGACAATTATACAGCCATGCGATTCACTCATGTTAATGGCTCATCTTGGATATTAGTTATAGCTAATCATGTTAGTAGTGAATCTCAGAATCATAGCATAGAAATAGATAACCAGATAATTAAATGGACAGGTCCGTTAAAAATGATAAATGAATAATATGGAAAGAAATAGCAAAAAGTATATCCTGACAAACAAAATGGAATGGGAGAACCTCGGAGGAGGAGTTTCAAGAAAATTCCTAGGATATGACAATCAGATCATGATGGTCCAGGTGAAATTTGATGCAGGAGCAATGGGTTCAGCGCACTCTCACTTTCATACTCAAGCTACTTACTGTGCATCAGGCAAGTTTGAATTTGAAATAGATGGCGTAAAACAAATCGTCAATGCTGGTGACGGAGTCTATATCGAACCAAATTTAGTACATAGCGCCGTCTGCTTAGAGGAGGGGATGTTGATAGATACATTTAGTCCAGTTAGAGAGGACTTTATGGATGGCTCTGGTGTCTCTTATTTCGGAGACAAAGAAGCCTAAACACAAAAACAAAACTATTACTCATGAAGAAAGTAAAGGGGCTCCGATGGTGGGTCGTAGGCTTAGTGGCTCTTGCGGCGGTTATTAACTATATCGATAGACAAGCCTTTGGAGCTTTATGGCCGGACATCGCTGCCGATCTCTTTCCAGATATGGATCCGGACTCTACCAATGTTATTTATGGTACGATCATGACGGTGTTCATATTGTCATATGCAGCAGGACAGACCATTTTTGGTAAGCTCTTCGATTGGATCGGTACACGGATTGGTTTTGCACTTTCAATTGGGGTGTGGTCTATTGCTACATTTCTTCATGCATTTGCTCAAGGCATGTTGAGTTTCTCGATTATCAGGGCTATTCTGGGAGTAGCAGAGGCAGGAAATTGGCCGGGTGCGGCCAAAGCTAATGCGGAGTGGTTCCCGACAAAAGAGCGAGCATTCGCTCAAGGTCTCTTTAACTCTGGTGCAGCTATTGGAGGAATAGTCGCGTATCCCGTCATTGGCGTCCTATCTGCATATATGGGCTGGCAATCAATATTTATTGTGGTCAGTGTTTTGGGCTTTATATGGTTGCTCCCTTGGTTCTATATTGTAAAGGCTGACCCTAAGAATCATCAATGGCTCTCAGACTCGGAGAGAGAATATATATTGTCAGGTCAAGAGAACCAAGATTTGGACGCTGATGGCACCTTTGATGAAGGATACAATCCTACTACAAGTAAGCTTATGGGCCATAAGGAAAGCTGGGGTGTCATTATTGCTTCGGCTGCACTTGACCCCATATGGTGGCTTTTTATTGGATGGATTCCGTTATATCTAAGAGATGTGTATGGCATGGATGTGAAGGGTATCGCCTTCACGGCTTGGGTGCCATATGTAGGCGCCATGTTAGGCGCTTGGTTTGGCGGACTGCTTGCGCAAAATAGATTAGGTGCTGGATGGAATGTAGATAAGACCCGAAAAATGGTTATAACGCTAGGGTGCATTATTATGATTCCTTGTTTTGTCCTATTAAAAGCCCCAGGTACCGCAATGAATGCTGTATTAATTATGGCCGTATTACTTTTTGGCTTCCAGACTGCTATCGGAAATGTTCAGACCATTCCGAGTGATTTATTTGGGGGGAAGGTAGTAGGAACACTTTCTGGATTTGCAGGGACGGCTGCTAAGCTAGCTGGAGCCGCACTCACTTTTATCATCCCTTTCATTACAAAAGGCGGGAATTATACAGCTGCATTTTTAGTAGGAGGAGCCTTGGCTGCAATTGCCCTTTTTGCAATATGGGTTTTATGTCCAAAAATTCAACCATTGAAGCCGAATTAGCGAAATTCACATTATTTAAAAAATAATTATTTAAAGAACAAAACATAGGAGCTTGAGAGTCTCCAATTTTTTACACAACTAAAATATTGATATGTCAAACGGGAAAGTTGCTATAGTTACAGGTGCCACGGCAGGTATCGGATTAGCAGTAGCAAAAAGATTAGGGAAGGACGGATTTACCATAGCCATAAATGGTATCCAGCACGACGAAGGTGCACAACGAATTACTGAGTTAAAAGCAGAAGGAATTGATGCTGAGTATTATGGATTTGATGTTACTCAAGAACATGCAGTAACGGAGAATATTGTAAAAATAGGTGAGAAGCACGGCAGAATCGATGTTCTTGTAAACAATGCAGGTGGTTTAGGAGGAAGATCAAGATTTGAAGAGATGACAACGGAGTTCTACCGTTTCGTTATGGCTTTGAATTTGGATTCAGTGTTTTTCGCTTCTAGAGCAGCAATCCCATTCCTTAAGAAAGGCGATAACCCTACGATCATTAATTATACATCTAACGCTGGTTGGAATGCAGGTGGCCCAGGTGCAGGTATGTACGGTACGTCCAAAGCTGCAGTTCACACAATAACAAGAGCTTTAGCTAAAGATTTAGCAGAGTATGGTATCCGTGTTAATGCGGTATCACCAGGTACAATAGACACTGATTTTCATATTGGTATTAAGTCTACTAAGCCAGAAGTATTTAAGTCTTGGGCGAATAATATTATGCTTAAGAGACTCGGACAGCCGGAAGATGTAGCTGGTGTTGTTTCTTTCTTAGCAAGTAAAGATGCTTCATTCTTGACGGCGGAGACGATCCAAGTAGGTGGAGGACAAGCATTAGGAATATAAGTAGTTCTAGTAGACTACATATTAGAAATAATTGTGATGAGAATCTCAAGAATGACGTAGCAATGGTAACTGACTACGGATATGATATTGGCTAAGCCCTATCTGAAGGACTCATAAATCAATAAATCGTAAAAGCCATATAATGAATAAGGTAGTAACATTTGGAGAAATCATGCTACGGCTAAGCCCTCCAGGATGGAGAAGATTTTCTCAGTCTTCAAGCTTTGATGTTATTTATGGTGGCGGTGAGAGCAACGTTGCGGTATCACTCGCCAACTATGGTATCCCTGTTGAGTTTGTAACAAGGTTGCCCAATAACGATATCGGCGAATGTGCATTGATGGAAATGCGCAAGCGTAATGTCGGCACACGGCATATAGCCCGAGGTGGAGAACGACTAGGGATCTATTTCCTCGAGACTGGTGCAGTAAGCAGGGGTAGTAAGGTCGTTTATGACCGGGCATACTCAGGTATGGCTTCTATTGAAGCTGGTATGATAGATTGGGCAGAGGTATTTAATGACGCTGGATGGTTTCACTGGACTGGTATTACGCCGGCAATATCCCAAGGAGCAGCAGACGCATGTTTAGAAGCTATTCAGATGGCCAATAAAATGGGTGTTACCGTATCTACTGACCTTAATTACCGCAAGAAATTATGGAAGTATGGCAAAGAGCCGGGTGAAGTAATGCCTGATTTAGTTGCTGGATGTGACATAATTCTTGGTAATGAGGAAGATGCAGAAAAACACTTTGGATTACATCCAGAGGGTGTTGATGTGACAAGTGGAGATCATGTTGAGGGCAAGGCTTATTTGTCAGTGTTGCAGCAGTTGATGAAGATGTTCCCGAGATGTAAGAAAGCAATTACTACACTGCGTGGCAGTATAAGTGCATCGCATAATACTTGGTCAGGAGTTCTATGGGATGGCAAGAAACTTTATGAAGCCCCGACTTATCAGATCACGCATATTGTAGACAGAGTAGGAGGTGGAGATAGTTTTATGGGTGGATTAATCTGCGGTTTGATGAACTATCCAGACGATGATCAGCAGGCACTCAATTTTGCAGTAGCAGCATCATGCTTAAAGCATACCATCTTTGGTGATGCCAATCTATCAACGAAAGCAGAGGTTGAAAAGTTAATGAGCGGTGATGCTTCGGGACGAGTAAGCAGATAAGAAGTATGGCAAGATTTACAAGAATAGAAGTGGCCCAGACCATGAAGGACTCTGGCTTAGTTCCACTGTTCTATAACAACGATATAGAGCTGTCTAAAAAGCTCTTAAAAGCATGTTATGATGGTGGTGCTCGCTTATTAGAATTTACTAATCGAGGCGATTTTGCTCACGAAGTATTTCGCGAATTAAGTATATACTGTGCTGCGGAATTACCCGAAATGGTTATTGGGGTAGGATCTATTACAGATGCGGCCTCAGCTAGTTTATATATGGCACTCGGGGCCAATTTTATCGTTACACCTGTGTTTAGAGAGGATGTTGCAATCGTTTGTAACCGACGCAAAGTGCTATGGTCTCCAGGATGTGGTTCTATTACTGAGATTACCAAGGCAGAAGAACTCGGTTGTGAGATTGTGAAGCTTTTTCCAGGTGGTATATATGGTCCTAGCATGGTTAAGGCAATCAAGGCACCCCAGCCATGGACTAGTATTATGCCAACTGGTGGAGTTAGCATGGAAGAGGATAACCTCCGAGGATGGTTCGAGGCAGGAGCAACATGTGTAGGTATGGGATCTAAATTGTTTACTAAGGATATAGTAGCTAAGAAGGATTTCAAACAACTCACCAAAAATGTAAAAACTGCACTTGCTACCATTAATAAGTATAAAAAGTAGTTGAGTTGACTCAAACACGATTAGGTAATGATCCGTGTATGTGTGCTCTATTGGCAAGAATCAGAGCATTAGAAATTTCCATGTAATAGTTGTCCATAGCAAAAATCAATCATCCCTCCGATATAGAGAGTAAAGTCTGACCAAACAATAATTTAAACAAAAGGGATGATTCTGAAAATTATTTCCAGATGATAGGGACAATTGTAATTTAAAATTGTCTTCAGACATTTTGTCTAAATATTAAATATTCTATCTTTAACGTAGAAAAAATTGGTATACCAGTTTTTGGTATCTGGTTGACCAATATAGATCAATCAAAACTTCTCATAAGCATATTTAAAAACAATAGTCGGTTTTAAAGAAAATCGATATGTGAAGTTTGAATTCTGTTATATCTAACTATTGAAAAAATGATAACTAAAACACACTTTTTATTTTTCTTCATGCTACTATTTAGCGCATCAATTTTTGCTCAGAGCTATACCTTAACAGGTACAGTGACTGATCAAGATAATGTGTCAGTAATCGGTGTCAATGTGCTTGTAGTGGGAACTACAACGGGTACAGTCACTGATTTTGATGGGTCCTATAGCATTCAGGTCAATCCTGGAGATCAGGTACAATATTCTTATCTGGGGTATACCACTCAGACCATCGACATCACAGATCAGCGCACGCTCAATGTAGTGCTTGCCGAAGGGACCGAGCTCGATGAGATTGTCGTCGTCGGTTATGGTGCTCGTAAGAAGAGTGATGTAACTGGATCTGTGTCATCTGTTAAAGCTGAAGAATTGACGGCTTTTCCAGTGTTGGACGCAGCACAGGCCTTGCAGGGTAGGGCTGCCGGTGTGCAAATCCAAACGAATAATGGTGGCGAGCCTGGAGCTCCTATAAATATTAGGATTAGAGGGAATACCTCAATCAACGCAAGTAGTGCTCCACTTATCGTAGTGGATGGGTTCCTAGGAGCACAATTTCCACAACCACAAGACATAGAGTCTATTGAAGTACTTAAGGATGCTTCAGCGGCAGCGATATATGGTTCTCGTGGATCTAACGGTGTTGTATTAGTAACAACTAAGAAGGGCCGTAATGGTCAGATGAAGATTCAATTAAACTCCAACTACTCTATTAACACAGTGGCTAATCGTCTTGAATTACTTAATGCTTCTCAATGGGCTAGCTATCAGACAGCTATTAATCCGTCATTCCAGTCCGGTGGTGCCGAGACAGATTGGCAGGATGAATTGTATAGAAGTGGTGCTATAAATAATCACCAAATCTCATTCTCAGGAGGAAGTGATAATATAAATTATTATGCCTCTGGTTCATACTTCAATCAGCAGGGTGTTATCATCAACTCTGATTTTGAGCGAGCGACATTTTTGACCAATATTGATGCACAAGTAACAGATCGACTTAAGTTAGGAGCGAATCTCTTCGTAAGTCGTGGTCAACAAAATGGTGTTCCCACCCAGTCCACTGGTGAAACTGCCAATGGTGGTGGTGATGATGTTGTTGCTTTGTTGTTCAGGTTTGCACCGGATCTACCGATCCAAGATGCAAATGGTTTGAATACTATTAACTCTGTTGGTGATAATGTAGATAATCCATTCGCCGTAGCGACAGAAGCAATTAACGAAACAGTTAATGATAGAAATAGAACCAACTTCTATGGAGAGTTTAAAATTGCCGAGGGCTTAACTTTCAAGTCAACATTTGGATTTAACTCACGCAACTCAACAGTAGGAATTTTTAGACCGTCTACGTTGGTAGTAACAGCGGGAGGTACTGGAGGTACGGCTAACATAGATAATTTAAGATTTTCTGGATTGATCAGTGAGAATTACTTAACGTATACTCAAGGATTAGGTAATGGTCAGTTAACCTTATTAGGAGGATATTCTTATCAGAAGATGCAAAATGAAAGATTTGGTGCAGGTGCACAGAGCTTCACATCGAATTCCTTCTCATTTAGAAATCTAGGAAATGGTGCTGTTCAGTTATTACCGAGTTCTTCATTTGCGGAAGTAGAAGTGGTATCACAGTATATCAGAGCAAACTACGACTGGAATGATAGAGTATTATTAACAGGTACCATCAGAAGAGACGGTGCTTCTAACTTCGCCGCTAATAATAAGTATGCCATATTCCCTTCAGGTGCGGTTGCATGGAAGGTGCACAATGAAGACTTCTTTAATAGAGATGGTGTGCTCAGTGATTTGAAATTGCGAGCGAGTTATGGTGTAACTGGTAACCAAGCTATATCACCATTCCAATCCTTAGCGAGCTTTGGATCAGTGTTTACACCGATCAATGGACAATTAGTAAATAACGTTACACCTAATCAGGTGGCAAATCCTGATCTTAGATGGGAGTCATCTTTCCAAACTAATTTGGGTGTAGACTTTGGTTTATGGAACAACAGAGTCAATGTTACATTTGACTACTATAATATTGATACGAGAGACTTGATCATCGAAGATTCAAGCCAACCTCAATTCCTAGGATTCTTGAATCCAGCGAGTCTTAGAAACGTGGGTGAAGTGAACAACAGAGGTGTAGAGCTTACAATAGGTACACGTAACGTTGTTAAGAATAACTTCACATGGTCAACGGACCTTAATATTTCTCGCAACAGAAATGAGTTCGTTACACTCTTAAATGGTGCAGATATCTTCCAAGATGCTTCACCGGGATATTTCAACCTTCCGCGGACGCACATCCTAAGAGAAGGAGAGGCAGTAGGTGTATTCTGGGGACTCGAGTATGCTGGCGTATACCAAGGTGGAGATTTCCCTGCAGGAACTGCAACATTCGAAGGTGGACAAGCAGGAGATCAGCTGTTCAATGACCTTAACGATGATGGCGTTATCTCACCGAATGATGAAACGATTATTGGTGATCCAAATCCTGATTTCACATTAGGTCTTAATAACAACTTGACTTTTGGACCAGTGGATGTGAATATATTTTTCCAAGGAGCATTTGGAGGAGATATATTCAATCTGACTGCAGTGCAGTTGTTTAACGGTGACTCTAATGGTACTGCGGAACTACTCAATGCATGGACTCCAACGAATACGGACACTGATATTCCAAGAGCAGCGGTGAGAGGTAGAGATTTATCTACCCGATTTGTCGAGGACGGAACATATTTACGTTTGAAAAACGTCGCTATAGGTTATAACTTACCGTCAAGTACTGTACAGGGTATAGGGTTAGAGAACATCAGATTCTCTGTCAGCGCACAAAATTTATTGACATTTACCGGATATACTGGATTGGATCCAGAGGTTAGTTTCTTTGGATCTGGAGGTCAGAGCGCATCTGAGAGTAATACTACTCAAGGATTCGATTTTGGAAATTATCCAACTTTCCGATCGATCAATTTCTCTTTAAATGTTACTTTTTAAAAATATTATTTCAAAATTATCTAAAATGAATAAGCTTAAGTTTTTACTCCTCACATTAGGAGTCGTTCTATTCAGCTGTAGTGATCTTGAAGAGCAGCCTGTGGGTCTATTGGCACCAGATGGTTTCTTCCAAACAACTGCAGACATTCAGACAGCAGCTAATGCTGCTATCGGACATATGATTCATGAGGATTTTTGGGGAAGAAAGATGTCTCTCACTATTATGTTGAGAGGAGATATGGTTGATATTGGGGATCCTACTACCTCTACTCGTAGAATCGAGCATAATGACTTCAACGTACCTACAGACAATGGTATGATTGATGGTTACTGGCTCAGAACCTATCAGATAATCGCCGCTGCTAATCAAGCGATTATTGGTGCACAAGATGTAGAAGTAGACGATGCGATTAAGAATCCTGTGACAGCACAGGCCCATTTCTCAAGAGCATTCACCTACTTTCACTTAGTGAGACAGTTCGGAGATATTCCGTTCATCGATGAGAATACTGATCTAACGGAGGCAGCTACGGCGGCTAGGACTCCTGCTGCTGACGTATATGCAAGTATCATTTCTGACTTAGAGTTCGCAGCACAGTGGTTACCAGCTACGCAGGCTGCTAGATCTATACCGTCTAAAGCGGCGGCAGAAAGTTATTTGGCATTAGTACACCTTACACTCGGTAACTGGCAACAAGCATACGACAATGCGATGTCAGTGATTAGTAATGAATCAGCCTACGGATTAGGCTTAGAGCCAGACTTTCAGGATTTATTCGATGCATCTCTTATAGACGGTTCATCAGAGCCTATATTCACCTTAGATCACATTGGTGCAACCAATGGTGATGATGGAAGAGATTATCAAGCGGCACTTACAGGTATTAGAGGCAACAACAGATATGGCTACGGTGGTGGTTGGTCTGTAGCAGTACCATCATTAGCAGTGTTTGAAACTTGGGATGACAGAGATTACAGAAAAGATGTAAGTTTTGATGCGTCAGGAACATTTGATGGTTCTGTTGAGACATTCGATGTATTTATGAACTTCCACACAAGAGGGGTTAATAGACCACATATTGCTAAGTATACAAGAATGTTTGGCCCTACAGCTACAGGTAATGGTAGAGGATCTAACTACAACTACTCTATGATCAGATATGCAGAAGTGTTATTAATAGCAGCTGAAGCATTAAACGAGATCAACCCAGGAACTTCTGAGGCAGAAGGGTATGTAAACAGAGTTAGAGCAAGAGCTGCAAATGGTACTGATTTTCCTGCACCAGTAGAGTCTGGAATGAGCCAAGGCGCATTTAGAGATATGGTAATGGATGAGAGAAGACTTGAGCTAGCATTTGAGTTTAAGAGGTGGTATGACATCGCTCGTAGACAATTAGGTAGCGAGGTATTCAGTGCTGACGGATTAGAAGGCGCTAAGGCTAATTTCGATCCAGCACAAGATTACTTATTCCCAATTCCTGCTAATGAGCTTGACAGAAATCCAAGCTTAACGCAGAACCCAGGGTATTAAGATATAGCATGATCTGAATCGATGCCTTAACGGGTATTGATACTCATACAACAGCCTTTAAGTTTCTAACTTAAGGGCTGTTTTTATTTTGTAGATAATACAGTCAAAAGTGGCTACTACTGTGTAGTGCCAAGCCCTATAATTTCCCTATTTTGACCACCGTTATGAGTGTATTAGACCAGTTCAAATTGGAGGGGCAAGTAGCATTAGTTACGGGCTGCAAAAGAGGTATCGGGAAAGCTATGGCAATCGCATTAGCAGAGGCTGGAGCGGACATCATCGGAGTGAGCGCCACACTGGAGCAAGAGGGTAGCGAGGTTCAACAGGCTATAGAGGCTTTAGGCAGAACATTCAAGGCCTACAAATGCGATTTTAGTGATCGCCAAGCCTTATATTCTTTCATTGAAGCAATCCATGAGGATTATCCTGTTGTTGACATATTGGTGAATAATGCGGGCACTACTAAACGGGCTCCTGCTGTAGATCATGCCGATGAGCTATGGGATCATGTCATAGAAGTCAATCAATCTGCGCCATTCATCTTGACTCGAGAGTTTGGTAAGAAAATGGTCGCCAGAGGACGAGGTAAGGTCGTATTCACTGCCTCAATACTCACATATCAAGGAGGGTTAACTATACCTGGATA
>CAZAXY010000093.1:9123-13806 GCA_964489125.1 uncultured Saprospiraceae bacterium | reverse complement strand
TTTTAAGTTGTCGAGTTCCTGGAGCTCATCGGCTTGTTGTTGGATGGGGTTTTTCTGCTTGTCGATCTTTTGCTTGACTCTTCTCATCTGGACATAGCTGCGAGCTATGAGTCCTAGGAGTCCAACCAGAGTAAGTAGACCGACGATGTATATACTGCGCTGTCTTAAGTGGTCCTCATTTTGAGTTTTTAAATATTGATTTTCCTGCACTTTTTTCTCAGTCTGATATTGTTTTTCAAGTTCTTCAGATATGGCCACTTTGGACTCATCAAACATCCGTTGACGCAGTTCTATAAATTTATTGAGGATGTCATTGGCTTCTCTATATCGCCCTAACTTGTCGTAGACAGATGCGAGCTTGGGATATGCTGAAACGAGGTCAAAATCGGTATCGAGCTTTTCATATTCAGCTACAGCAAACTCTAGCTTGGGTACGCTCGCAGGATATCTCCCCATATCATGATATATCGCTCCGAGTGAAAACTCAGCAAAGAGCACATCCTTATGGAGTTTCAGAGAGTCTCCCAGAAAGCTGGCACGTTGCAAGAGTTCTAGAGCCTTGGTCGTATCCCCGATACCTAGATTAGTATGGCCCATATTACTGAGCGATACGGGAATCTGATCAACCAGTTTTAACTCTTGTTTTATACGTAAGGCCTTGTTATGATTGCTGAGCGACGCCTCAAAATTCCCTAATTGAGCGTTTATGGTGCCTATGGCAGTGTATATTTTGGGTTTTAAGGCTGAGTATTTTTCCCCATCGGGTAGTACGTCAATTGCCGCCGTGATATATTGTAATGACTTGTCATGCTCGCCTCGGTAGAAATAATGCCCACCCACTTTATAGAGATTCTCTGAGGCTTTGATGTAGTCTTCCTCTTCTTCATAGATTTTGATTGCGTCAAAAATCAGTTCAATGGCTTGGTCATCTTCTTTTTGTTTTTTGAGGGCTTCACTTTCTAACACTAATAACTCAGCTCTCATGACATTGTCCTGCAGCGAATCTGCCGATTGGTACCCCTTGGACAAGAGTATTCTGATCTGCTCGACATCAGTATCAGTCTCTATGGCTTCAGAGATTTGTGTGATGAGCTTAGCATGTGGATATATGGTTGTCTGAGCACTACTAAGTGTAATGTACAGCAAGGAGGCAAGAACGTGGTTGAGCAGTCGATACATGGTAATTGCTCGCAATTTATGTATTTATGATCTAAGCTTCCACATACCCGACCTCTAAGTAGTGTGGTACAATCAATTAGTCACCATAAAACTCTTGTAGGGTAATACGACCATAGAGATCAGCTGTAATGATCCATTATGCTTCAGGCAATATTACCCGAGGGCTCTCTTCGATGATGCCTTCATCAGCACAGCTTATTAGGGCAAAGATGAATGCAGTGATGATGAGGTAGAAATAGTTAAGATTTTGTGATCGTCTCATTGTTATGTTCTTTTCTTTATCCACTTAAAACCCTCACAATTCATAATGCTGCGAGGGTGCGTAATTATTTTTTAAAATTTTATCTAAATAGCTGTAAATCTGCGATTTGAGAGCTATTTAGCAGACCAGATAGTATGAAATGGCGTTGCTCTGATAGAGTAGAAAATGAGCAAAATGAGCCCTTATTCTACATAGATAGTTTTAACGATACCATAAGAGACCCTAAAAGTGTATTAACAAAATATACTGGTATTCATCTCTATTTTGTGTTGACATCCAACATACTTCTTATTCAATTAACATTTAAGCTAACTGAAATGCCGAAAACCCTACTTCTTATAATGTCAATATTGTTTACAGTCTTAAGCTATGCGCAATCATTAGACTCAGATCATCACGAATTTGAACTTAACGACGGGAGCAAAATATTTGGCAAAATAATCGCTCAGACAAACAGAACGATTACTGTGGCAAGCGGTGTGAATAGATTTCACCTTGCCAAGCAAGACATCATCAAGAGAGATGGAACTTACATCATACCCGAAATCGGGAGTAAATACTCTCAGCCGTACTTTAATTTTAGCGTAGGCAGTCATTTGTCTTTTGGAGATAATGTCGATTACGTTTTTGGCTTGAGCTATATGTTCAGAAATGATGAGCGAAATTCATTCGGTATCGGTATCGGATATGAGACCTATTGGAGCAGCCATCCAGATGTGTCTGGTCGAGTCGTGGGTGATTTCATACCTGTAACGGTACAATGGGAGCATCGATTCGTGGGCAATGATCGGAATTCCTTTTATACCCGTCTTAAAATTGGATATGGCTTAGCGCTAAATCAGATTCCCGATTCTCAAGCTGATCTGTCTGGCGGATTATATGGACAGTTGACCTTGGGACGTCAGTTGTGGACCAATGGAACCTATGGCATCGGGATAGAAGGCACATTAAGCTACCAGAATAGTTATGGAACTGGAATTAGAAGAGGTGAGGATAGAGAAATAGATTTTCAGCAACAGTTTATTAATCCTGGTATCAGTCTCAATTTTTCATTTTAACAGGTGAGCTGTCTCAGTTCACCTTTACTTTGACAATTTAAAAACATACTTACCATGTCCTTTGGGATAGATATCATCTATCTTGATGATATGAGTAACAGGATTCTATATTGGCTCCTCCTATCCGCCTTACTGTTTGTTTCCTGTGCAGAGGAGCCTGTGGCAGATATCATCTTTCACAATGGACACATAATTACGATGGCGTCCAAGGGTGATATGCATCAATCTGTAGGTATTAAAGATGGCGGAATTCTGTATGTCGGTGGTCAGGAAGATCTTGAGAGATATCGTGGAGAAAGCACTGAACTTATAGATCTTCATGGTAGAACTATAATGCCTGGATTTATTGATGCACATAGTCATTTCTCATTGGCTATACAGACTATTGATTGGGCTAACCTTGCATCTCCGCCTGTCTCAGACATACGAAGCATTGATGATATAATTGTTCGATTAGATGAATATAGGCAAGTAAAGAATTTAGGAGCAGGTGAGTGGGTGATCGGTTGGGGTTATGACCCAGATTTACTGATAGATCAGCGTCATCCCAACAAATTGGACCTCGATGAGGTCTTCCCAGATCAACCAGTATTCTTGGCTCATGCATCAGGACACCTAGGTGTCGTTAATAGTGTAGCTCTGCAATTGCTGGGTTGGAGTGCCGAGACTCCCGATCCTCAAGGTGGTCAGATTATTAGATTAGAACATTCGCAGGAACCCAGCGGCCTTATAACTGAAAGTGCGATGCATGCAGTCAGAGCAATAATCCCACAACCAGATTCGGCTGATATAACCAAGTTAGCAGCGAAGGCCTTCGATCTTTATGCGCAGAACGGGATTACCACAATCAATGATGGTTTTAGCACAGCAGAAAATGTCGATATGTTGGAGCAACTGAGTGTTTCTATGGACTTCCCACTTGACCTTATTGCTTTGGTCGGTTTTGTGGATATGCAGAAGATATTGTCGAATCACGATATTGATTTTCATAAGTATCATCGCCGCTTAAAGTTTGCAGGGGTCAAGATCGTGGCGGATGGATCGCCTCAGGGCAAGACAGCATTGATGTCAGACGCATATCTCACAGAAGTGCCTGGCTGTGCTCATGATTGCAAAGGCATCGCCGTAGTGCAACAAGAACAGCTGGATGGCCTGCTGTATAAATTATACGGTGATGGTGTCCAGGTCTACACTCACTGCAATGGCGATGCAGCTATCGACATGTACCTCAATGCACATGATCAGGCCGTTACAGCGCATAATATCGATAGCAGAGAGCTGCGATCAGTGATCATCCACAGCCAGTTTATGCGCCCAGACCTGATCGAGCAGTATGCTCATTATGGGTTGATACCGTCCTATTTTACTAACCATACCTACTATTGGGGTGATGTACATGTGCGTAACTTAGGCATGAATCGAGCGTCTTATACGAGTCCATTAGCTTCTTCTCAGGCATCAGAGATCACCTATACCAATCATACTGATTATCCTATTACTGCTCTCGACCAACCGTTTCTCTTATGGTCAGCAGTAAATAGAATCTCACGATCAGGACAGATCATCGGACCCGATCAGCGCAGTGATGTTTACGATGCTTTAGCAGCGATGACTATACATGCGGCTTATCAATATAGAGAAGAGGATATCAAAGGATCTCTTGAGCCAGGTAAACTCGCCGATCTGGTCATATTATCAGATAATCCCTTGAAGGTTGAGCCAATGCAGATCAAGGATATCGAGATTATGGCGACCTATAAGGAGGGGAGGGAGGTGTATGTTAAAGAGTAGAAAGTTGAATTCAGTGACGAGTTGCGAGTATTTAGTAACGAGTGAATGAACTTGAATCTCCCCACAAGAGTAGATATTGTGTTGAGTTGATTGATGGCTATTGATTATGTTAAGCTAGCCACTCGATACGCTATAACTCGCCAACTCGGTACTACATATCCATAAAGAATCTCGCTCCTTATAAGTTGAACCACAAAACTCTCGATACTTTTAGGCCCGAAATAGAAGAAATAAGTCCGGATATGTCAGATAAGAATGCTACATACGATCTAAAACAAGTCCTCAATCGACTCTATAATCAAGAGCAGCTTTCTAAATCGGAGGCTACTGAGATAGTGACAGCAATAGGTCGAGGACAAGTTGATCCATATCAAACCGCCGCATTTCTAACAT
>CAZAXY010000093.1:0-9023 GCA_964489125.1 uncultured Saprospiraceae bacterium | reverse complement strand
ACAGCAATAGGTCGAGGACAAGTTGATCCATATCAAACCGCCGCATTTCTAACATGCTATCAGATGAGACAAATCACTGGTGAGGAGTTATCGGGCTTCAGATCAGCAATGATTGAACTTGCTACACCAATAGATTTTTCAGATTTTGAAACAATAGACCTCTGTGGAACAGGCGGTGATGGTAAGGATACCTTTAATATCAGTACGGTGTCATCATTCGTGGTGGCAGGAGCAGGATATAAGGTTGCCAAGCATGGTAACTATGGCGTATCGTCTGGGTGCGGTTCGTCTAATGTACTAGAGCATCTGGGATATGAGTTTTCTAATGATCAGGATAAATTGCGATCTGATTTAGATCGGGGTAATTTTTGCTATATGCATGCACCTCTGTTTCATCCAGCAATGAGACATGTTGGCCCGATCCGTAAAGGCTTGAAGACTAAAACCTTCTTTAACATGCTTGGCCCTTTGCTGAACCCATCAAGACCTGCTCATCAAATCACCGGCGTGTTTAGCGTTGAATTACTTGATTTGTATCAGGCCGTTTTTAATGATATGGACATCGAGTATGCCGTTGTCCATGCTGATGATGGCTATGATGAAATCTCTCTAACAAGCAGTTTTCAGATTAGATCCAAGGGGTTCAATGGCGTGATGACCCCTGAAGATATGGGACTACCTCAACTAGTAGAGGCAGATCTTCACGGAGGCCATACTGTGGAGGCGGCTGCAGAGATATTTCTATCAGTATTAAGCGGAGAGGGTACAGCTGCTCAAAATGCTGTCGTTTCAGCTAATGCGGCTCTTGCAATCCAACGGTTTAAGCCAAGCCAATCCATCAATGATTGTATTCAAGAAGCTCAGGAGGCCATCGCTTCACAAGCAGGATTAATGGCCCTCCAGGCAGTCACTGTATAGTAACTATGAATAATGTCATGATCTCAGTACTGGAAGCAACAAACATAATTGCGGAACAAGCAGTGTCTTTTGGGGTAGAGCAGGTTGCGTTGAGCGATGCCGTAGGTCGCACGCTCGCGGAAGAATGGAGAGCGGATCGAGATATGCCACCATTTGATCGAGTCGCCATGGATGGTATAGCTATCCGATATGCAGAATTTGTAGCGGGCTCAAGAACATATAATGTTGAAGCTGTTGCTGCTGCGGGTGATCCTCAAAAAACACTGCAAAATCAGTCTAATTGCCTAGAGGTGATGACCGGAGGGGTCTTGCCACATGGTTGTGATACCGTAATCAGATACGAAGATGTCACTGTCGATGATGGAGTGGCAATGGTTAATATAGATGCGATAAAGCAGGGACAAAACATACATAGACGAGGTGTTGACCATAGATCTGATGAGCTCATCGTCAGTGCGGGATTGCGCCTTTCATCAGCGGAGATCGGAATAGCCGCAACCTTGGGGAGGGCACAGGTTGTTGTTGAAAAATTACCTAAAGTCATGGTGATATCGACGGGTAATGAACTAGTCCCTATTAATCAGATTCCTGAGGCTCATCAGATCAGGCGATCTAACGTACATCAGATCAGATCAGTATTACACCAATATGGGATATCTGCTGATCATGAACACTTGAGTGATGATCGAATGCAGATCACTCAGCGACTTTCCGAGATTCTGGATCAATATGACGCCATACTGATGAGCGGTGGAGTATCCAAGGGTAAGTTTGACTACTTACCGGAAGTACTTCGGGAGTTACAAGTGAAGCGTCTATTTCATAAGATTAAGCAGCGACCTGGTAAGCCATTTTGGTTTGGGCAGTACAACCGGAGATGTTGTGTGTTTGCCTTTCCGGGTAACCCGATATCGACATATCTATGCGTTCATAAGTACTTCTTACATTGGTTAGGGGCGTGTCATCAGGTAGCATATAATCGGCATGCCTATGCAGAGTTAGTTGAGGATGTACATTTTAAGCCTTCGCTCACTTACTTCCAGCAAGTATCTCTGACGAGCCATCCAGATGGTCGCCTCATGGCTACCCCGAGTCCAAGTAATGGCAGTGGTGACCTAGCGAGTATTACTCGTGCAGATGCATTCATAGAGCTTCCTGAAGATCAAGTAATCTTTAAGGCTGGAGAATGCTATTCTGTGATTAGGTTTCGGTAACTTAACAAAGCCTGCTTGAAACTAGCCGCCCTTAACAGGCGTACAAACCTCTATCAAGATTCCATTAGGATCTCTGAGATAACCGACTTGTTGTCCCCAGGGCTTAGTAACTACGGGTTCATATAATGTGGCTCCAGCATCTATAGCACGCTGAACATCCTGATCTATATCTTCACTGACGAAGGCAATCTCTACACCTACGGGAGAACCTTGTGCAGTAAGCGGTGTATATCCTTTCTTAAAGTTGGACTTGGCTAACTCTGTAGATGCGAATGCTAAAGCCGTTGCGCCTGTATCAAGTTCACCATAGTCACCTTCTGGCGTGATGAACTTTCGGTTGAAGTCAAAAGCTCGTTCATAAAATATGATCGTTGCGGTGACATCAGCGACATAATATATCGTGTATGCATAGCGCATTACAACAAGCTCTTGAACCTCGGTCTCTTAGGGGTAATATCTCCTAAGCGCTCTTTCTTAGCGGCCTCAAAGGCACTAAAGTTGCCTTCATAAAACTGTACCTCACCATCGTCTTCGTAACTCAATATATGTGTTGCGAGACGATCAATAAACCACCTATCGTGTGAGATTACCAAGACACAGCCAGCAAAATTTTCTATGGCTTCCTCCAGCGCTCTGAGTGTATTAACATCGATGTCATTAGTAGGCTCATCGAGTAGAAGGACATTACCGCCTTCTTTGAGTGTCATGGCTAAGTGCAGCCGATTGCGCTCACCACCTGATAGTACGCCGACCTTCTTCTGCTGATCACTACCAGCAAAGTTGAACTTGCTTAGATATGCTCGAGCGTTGACATCTACATTACCCACCTTTAAGATGTCAGCACCTTGGCTGACGACTTCGTAGATAGTCTTATCAGGTAGGAGGTCCTTGTGCGATTGATCTACGTAGGCTACTTGGACAGTATCTCCTCTGGTGATCGTACCACTGTCAGGAGTCTCTTCTCCCATGATCATTCTGAATAGGGTAGACTTTCCGACTCCATTTGGACCGATGATCCCAACAATGGCATTCTTAGGGATGCTTAGATTTAGCTTTTCGATAAGCACACGCTTATCGAATGACTTGGTCAAGTCGGCAATCTCGATGACCTTATCACCGAGTCTTGGTCCTGGCGGTATGAACAGTTCGAGTTTCGCTTCTTTCTCTTTGACCTCCTGACTGCTGAGAGAGTCATATGCATTCAGACGAGCTTTGCCTTTGGATTGTTTGGCCTTCTGTGCCATGCGACTCCACTCAAGTTCTCGTTTGAGGATCTTCTGTCGCTTGGATTCTGCTTTTTCTTCCTGTGCCAGTCGCTTAGATTTTTGATCGAGCCATGTGGAGTAGTTACCCTCCCACGGAATACCTTCACCTCGATCGAGCTCAAGGATCCAACCAGCAACATTATCGAGAAAATATCTGTCGTGAGTAACAGCGATGACGGTACCGGGGAATGACTTTAAGAATTGCTCTAACCAGTGTACACTCTCCGCGTCAAGGTGGTTAGTGGGCTCATCGAGTAGTAATAAATCTGGTTTGCTGAGCAAAAGCCTGCATAGCGCTACTCTGCGGCGTTCTCCTCCGGAGAGCACGGATACCTTGGCATCATCAGGTGGACACCTTAAAGCATCCATGGCAACTTCCAATGTATGATCCAAGTCCCAAGCATTGAGGTGGTCCATTTGTTCAAGGAGTTCGCCCTGTTCTTCGATGAGCTTCATCATGGCATCATCGCTCATTGGTTCAGCGAGTTTAGCCGAGATATCTTCATAAGCTTTGACAACATCAACAATATGTTGTACCCCTTCTTGAACACATTCTTTGACCGTTTTGGATTCATCCAGCTCAGGCTCTTGAGCCAGGTATCCGATTTTGTACTCCTTGTCAAAGGTTACCTTGCCTTGAAAATTAGTGTCTAATCCGGCTATAATCTTGAGTAGACTTGACTTGCCACTACCATTGAGACCAAGCACACCAATCTTAGCGCCATAGTAAAATGATAGCCATATATTCTTGAGTACCTGTTTTTTGGGAGGGTAGATCTTAGACACTCCCTCCATGGAGAAGATTACTTTCTTGTCTGACATGTTTTTCTGCAATTAGGTCAGCAAATATAATCGATGTGGCCACCTATTTACACTAGGTGAGAATTCACTTTGCAAGTATTATTTTAAGATCGGCCAGAGAGGACAGATCGTATCTAGTGCTTCAGCTAAGGCTTCGCTAGCCTTTATTGCCTCTACAGTAGGATGTCTTTCTGGGACAAATGTAGCATTGAGGCTCATCCGGAGCAAGTTAATAGATTCTTTAGCCTCGTTGATGTCTTTAGCTGATGTTCTTTTTTCCTTGCACATCTGAGTAGCAGCAGCATCAATGACAGCATTCACCTCTTTACTTAGGCCCGTTACTCTCTGTACGAGTGGATGGTATCTAAGGCCTCTATTAAACTCTTCCAACAATTCATTTTTGATTGCTTCCTTCATGGATGCTTTAAGTTGATTATTGACCTGTGATGTAGAAATAGTTAGTTGTTCTACTAAATATATAGACCTATCATTTAAACTTAGGTAACGAACTCCAATAAGATTTAATAATGGTGTTATAAATAGCGTGATGGAAAATTACAAAGTACTTAAATCAACATAAGGCTATGTTTAGGATTTTTTTTGTCGACAGCTAAATATTCAATTTGTAACAAACCCTATGATATGATGAATAAATTCATCCACCAAAGGCAAATCTGGCTTATTATAGGTCATCATATTAGCAAATTGTGTCGCATCGCTGTCGACGTGTTTGAGTACATGATTCATGTTCTCTATGATCACCAAAGTAGCCTGACTCTGTGCTTTGTATAATTGCTGGGCATCATCTTCACCAACTTGGATATCCGCATCACCGTTGATTATTAATATCGGAATATTGAGCTTAGCAATTTCATCCGCTGGCGATTTTTGGATGTAGTTCATTAAGAATGGCTGGACTGACGGTCGAAAGAGATTCATTAAAAATGGATTTAGGCTATCAACTGTTTCTCCTTGTCTCAGATGAGATAGTATAGCTTTAGATTCATCAACGAGCTTTGGAGCACGCTGTTTAAGTTGTCTTATCAGGAGCGTATCCATGGGAAATCCTGCACCAGCGACAGAAATAAATCGGTCAACATGCTCATGACTGGCCATCATCCCAACTAATGAACCTTGACTATGCCCTATAACGGTAATATCGTCAAACCGATCGTCATGATGCAATAGTTCGATCCAGCCTTTTGCATCCTCTATAAACAAGTCGAGAGACATATCTGATTCCTTCAGATCAGGAACGTGGCTGCCGGCAATTCCTCGCTTGTCATATCTCAACGACGCCACTCCATGATCAGATAGAGACTCCGCCAGCATCTTAAGAGAGTTGTTAGTCATGCTTGGATTGTTGCCGTTGCGATCTGTAGGTCCAGAACCTTGGATAATCAGCGCTACCTTTTTAGTGCTGAAATCTTGCGGAATTGTGAGTGTCCCATTGACATACTCATCTAGATAGATGTCCTCTGATGTCTGAGCTGAGAGGACGATTACTGAGCTTATAAGCAGCAGTATTGTTGTGAGAACTCTGAGTATTATGATCATAGTTTAGTGGCTTCCAGCCAGTTTAATGATGTACCAATAGCCTGGTGCCAAAACGCCTTTTTCATAAAAGCCACGCTCCTTAATCAATCGATGCATTTTGGGGAGATTGTATGAAGGCACAGACATCATCATATGATGTTCAGCATGATAGTTGACATAATATGGAGCGAATAATAATTGCTCGATCAGATTGGCCTGTGTCGTACGTGTGTTCTTATGAGGATCGGTAGAGTCCTCCAGAATACTGTGCTCAGCGATAGCTCTTACCCTAAGGGATAATTGAAATGTAGTCAGATATGCTCCAATCCACAAGAGATATAGCCAACCATTTGCGAAGATATATAGGAGTGACCATATGATAAGCTGAGTAAGTATGGGCCCACCAAGATTGGCGATAAAAATCTTGAAAAATTCGGTCCAGCTGCGATCTTTTTGTGATACACGAACTACTTGCTTACCGAGATTAAATTCGATATATCCGAGGTGCATCATAACTAAGCCTCCAAGCGCCTTAATACCAGTCTGGCCCGATAAATCCCTAAAAAACTTGCGATACATGCTGCGGCGAGTAGTCGGATATCCTCTGGTCAATAACAAATCTGGGTCTTCTTCAAGACCGGTATTGAGATGATGCTGTAAGTGATAACCACGATACTTAAGGACATCTTGAAAGATAGGATAAGCTCCAAACCAATTAGAGATGATATCATTGAGTTTATTGCTATTGAATACTGCATGATGACTGCCATCGTGCATGAGTATTGCGCAAGCAAGTTGTCGTCCTCCAACAATCAGCATCGCTATAATCACTGCCCATACCGTAGGAAAGTGATATACCATGGCAAAGCATCCGATGATTAGACCCCAGTGATAGAATACCCCCCAGAGTGCTTTCAAATCATTCTTCTGAGTGAGCTCCTGTCGCTCGGCTATAGTAAGATATGGTGCCGGAGATACAATCTGCATAATAATCTAAAGTTAGACATTTCAGTACTATGCTGCCACATTAGGTATTGGCGGCTTATCTTGAGCCTATGAAGATTTTGGTCTTAGCTAAACAATGTCCATTTCCATTGGACGATGGAGCTTCGATTGCCATCCATATGCTCTCCAAGGGATTGGTAGTGGCAGGTGCAACGGTGGATCTACTTGCGTTCAACACTGTCAAGCATAGATTTGATGGAGACTTGGACATTAGTGAGCTAAGCCATTATAATTCAATCCAGCTGATAGACTTGGACAATAGACCTGCGGTGATCGGTGCTGCGTTCAATATGATGACTAAGCAATCATATCACGCTAGCCGCTATCGATCTGCAAAAATGGAACTAAGACTATCAAGCATTTTAGCAAAACAGCACTATGATTTCGTGCAGATAGAAAGTAGCCATCTCCTCATCTACTATAACTTAATCAGCAGGTATCACTCTGGCAAGATTGTATTACGAGCTCACAATGTTGAACATCTGATCTGGCGACGATATCAAGCACGACTGGAGAATATTATATTGTCACGGTACCACCATATCCAAGCCAACAGACTTCGTGATATCGAGGAGCAGTACACACCCAAATTGGATGTAATACTGGCAGTTTCGGAAGTCGACAAGGCATTTTTTTTTCCGCTCAATCAGCGATCTTTTACGATACCTATAGGAACAGATATGCCTTTGGTAGGTGATCAGCTTAAGAAGACATCATCGCCGACATTTGGTTTTATTGGCTCTATGGATTGGAGTCCGAATATTGAGGGATTAAGATGGTTATTTGATCAGGTCATTACATCTTCCAACAGCGCTCTTCGAATGGTCCTCGCTGGTAGAAATTTTGAGACTGCCAAGCTGGCTATTCCTTCCCGAGGTAATATCAGGATCTTGGGAGAGATAGAGGATGTTAATGAATTTTGGAATCAAGTTGATGTATTAATGGTGCCCTTGTTTTCAGGTAGTGGCACGAGAGTAAAAATAATCGAGGCTTTTACTCATCAAAAACTGGTGTTAACTACGTCCATCGGTATTGAGGGCATCCCTGCTAATGATGGTGAGCATGCTGTCATAAGAGACCAAGAGGAAGACTGGGCTAATGCAATTGATAAGATTATAAACGACTGGCCTGCTTACCATGCGATACAACGAAATGGGCGCAAGCTCGCTGAGAAGTACTATGAATATCGCCAAGTGGGAGCGGCGGCGATGGAAATCTATCAGCAGTTGGCATCAACTAATCCAATTCAGGAATAAGAAGAACTATATTCGCATGCGCAAATAAAGGTGATTGATTGAAACTTGTTGTACTAACATCTCGATTTCCATACCCTCTTGACAAAGGTGATAAAGTTAGATCGTACCATCAGATTAAAGAATTGTCAAAGCAGTTCGAAATATACCTCATATCTATTTCTGAGGAAGAGATCTCCGATTCACAGAAACAAGCTTTGGCACCTTACTGCAAGTCCATTGACGTACAGCTACTGCCAGAGAATAAACGCTATCTCAATCTTCTTTCTGGACTGTTCGGGAATATGCCATGGCAGGTAAAATATTTCTATGATCAGGATATTTCTAAGCATATTGATTTGATGATGGATGAGATCAAACCTGATCACATCTATGTTCAGTTGATCAGAATGGCCCCGTATGTGTCCAATAGCACGTACCCTAAGAGTATTGATTATATGGATGCCATGGGCCTTAATATGGGTTCAATTGGTCTAAGTCAATTAAAACGAGTACCAATGCTCAACAAGATTGAACTCAAGAAATGTGTTGCCTATGAACAAGAGATCTATCCATCATTTGAAAAGCACTTTGTTATTTCGCATCGTGATCGTAAAGCTATAGTCGGTACAGATGAGCAAGAGATGACGGTGGTGTCTAATGGTGTCGATACCGACTTCTTCAATTTTAGCCACCACCGCTACGGTGAGTTTGACGCAGGTTTTGTTGGCAATCTCGGATATGTTCACAATGATAGAGCTGCTCATTATCTAATCGATGAGATTATGCCTCTTATGGCCGATGATTTCAGGATTCTCATAGCAGGAGCAAGGCCATCCGAGTGGCTTAACATCAAGCAGCGACGCAACATTACGATCTCTGCCTATGCGGAGGATATACGGGATCATTATAGACAGATCAAAGTGCTCGTCGCACCGATCTTTTCGGGTTCAGGCCAGCAAAATAAAATCTTGGAGGCTATGGCTCTGGGCATACCATGCATTACTACTTCATTTGTTAATCAATCGCTGGGTGCTGAACCAGGCGAGGAA
>CAZAXY010000092.1:0-13971 GCA_964489125.1 uncultured Saprospiraceae bacterium | reverse complement strand
GCATTGAGAATTTCGTTTCTGCGTGATACAGATTTCTTTGTGTAATGCTTGCGATATCTGATTTCCTTGATGATACCGACATTTCTGTGCTTTCTCTTATATCTTTTGAGTGCTCTGTCGATTGTTTCTTCTTCCTTTACGTTGATTATAATCAAAGTATAAAAATTTTGTGTCTATTATAGTAGTTTCTTATTCCCGATCAAGAAGCTAATTTTCTTGAAATTGGGTGCAAATATACGATTATTGAGCATATTATGCTAAATATATATGAGGTCGAGGATTGTGGGCCTCACAATCATTTGATCAATAGTTGCTTAACTTCATCAAATACAACGATTCCTATTATAATGAATACAATAATCGCTAATAACGAAAAGAATACTCCAATGAGCCGGTGTCTAAATGTTCATAAAAAAGACGAAAAATCTTGACAAAAGACATGGAGGCCTATATGCCGCTTAATTCCTGTTAACCCAACAGTAGTCAAGGTGATTTTGACATTCTGAGCTCATTCGCCCTTTATGAATACTGACTTAGTCACTTGATCGGGAATGCTCCAGTTATTCAGTCAAATAAACTTTAGTAGCATTTTTAACCTTCCAGGTCTATATGATGGGATCTTCTGAACTGTCAATTTCTCGATCGACTGAAAATGAGATTATTTTTAGGAACTCTATCAGAACTAGTGCGCTAGTTCTTCCTCTATGTCTTCTTTTGAGATCATATGATTTTCGATTGCGCTCATCCGACAAAACTTCATAAGCCTCATGGATATCCTGGATCATTTTATCTATGGGAAACAAGTATAGTTCCTCTTCCTTGCTGCCAAAAGCTCCTCGATAGGAAATTCCCTAAGAATCATCTTACCTCTCAGGCCCGCATGTATGGGCTTTACCCCCTTGTCAGCACCCCAGTACAGTTCTGTGTAAAGCCAAGTATTGTGGCTGCTATATCTACATCAATTAGATTGCCGTTCAATAACAGATCAAGATCTAAACTAATTTCCATGCCTAAGGCCTCTATCTCCTGAACTACATTGACTGCACATCCATCGACATCGACTATGTCCATTTCGCCATTTGATTCAATGCGAATAGTATTTTCATCAACAGCAGTAATTTCCAAGGTGAGATCTAATGGCATTCCTGCACAAGTCGCATCAGCTGTCCATGTGCCAGCCCAAGCTTCTGGTGCGCATTCGTCTTCACCTCCACATGATGATAATATGAATGAGAGCACTGCAATGAGTAAGAACGACTGTCGGTATTTATTTGAGAAGATCATATTCTTTTATTATTAGTGGGTCATACTGGACTCGAACCAGTGACCTCTGCCCTGTCAAGGCAGCGCTCTAAACCAACTGAGCTAATGACCCTATAGACTACAAATATGCTAATATTTCTGAGTTGGCTATACTGCTTAACAATTGAAATTTGTAATAAGATTATAAGTATTAGTTTGCATTATGTCATTTGCAGATCGAGTCATTAACTACACCCTGGGCCTTAAACCTAATTGGAAACTTCCTGAGGGAATAGATATACTCTATCCCTATAGTCAGGATGAGTGCCGGTCCATCTTTACATCATTTTACAAGAAGTATTATGAGGATAATCATCAACGGATTATTCTCCTCGGCATCAACCCAGGACGCTTTGGGTCAGGCATAACAGGAGTCCCATTTACCGATCCGAGCACTATAGAGGTATTAACTGGACTCAAGAATAGTTATCAGAAAAAGGCCGAGTTATCGTCTCAATTCATCATGCAGATGATAGAAGCCATGGGTGGGCCAGACTTATTCTTTTACCATTTTTATATCGGCTCTGTATGTCCTCTTGGATTCTTGAGGTATAACAAAAACTGTAATTATTACGATGCTCCAAAGCTATACCATGCCCTCAAACCAGTAATAGTCGATGCTATCAACGAGCAGATTGAATTTGGTGTGTCAACTGAAATCGCCTACTGCATTGGCCAAGGCAAAAACTATAAAATATTGCAAGAGCTAAATAAGGAGCATCAATTTTTCACTCGGATCATACCACTCCCTCATCCCAGATGGGTGATGCAATATCAAAAGAAACATCTGACAACTCATATCGACTCATACGTCATTAAATTATCAGAACACAGATTAAAGCAATAACTTCAAGAGCTTTTAAATTCCATTTACAAAGCGTGCAACTTGAGCAAAACTAATAGCGTCCTTAAATTAAAAACTAATGAAGAACTTGTTTATAGCCGCCCTATCTCTTCTTATAATAGTTCCAACTTTAGCAGGTGATCGAGTCACTCGATCTCTAAAGTCATTTGACGGCATCGGCATTTCTGATGGAACTGAAGCGATTCTTGTGCAATCTGATGTCAACAAAATAGATATCGAAGCGACAGGTATTGATCTAGACAAAATCAAAACCACTGTTAAAAATGGGATTCTCAAAGTGAGTGTCGATACAGATTGGTGGCGGCTAAATTGGAATAGTAGGCGAAAAATAAAAGTGAAGATTTATCATACTAGAAAAATCAATAGAATAGATGCATCGGGAGGCGCTCAAGTAAGCGCTGAACATAGCATTAAAGCTGAGCAAATAGCCATCGATGCTGTTGGCGGTAGTATTGTTGATCTTACGCTTGCATCAGAGCTCGTAACGATTGATGTTGTGGGAGGTGCAATAATGACTTTAGATGGTCATTCTAATAAACTTGAAATTGATGCAGGTGGAGGTGCAATATTAAATGCCACAAAACTCCTCGCAAAAAACGCAACAATAGATGCTGGTGGGGGAGCCATACTTAAAGTCACTGTTGAAGAAGCGATAGCTATAGAAGCAAGCAGTGGTGCTCAAGTAAAATATGGAGGTGAGCCAGCAGATACTGACATCGAAAAAAATTCTGGTGCATCAGTCAGCAGGATGTAATTCACTCATATTCCCAATCTGTCATTATATTGTCGCGCTCCTTGTACTAATGAGTATTACAATTGTGATTAAATGAATCTGAGGCGTGCGCTCGCTGGTCTATCAGGGCCATTGATGTTTTTTATTATATCTTTTCTTTTCAGTCCTGCTGAGCTTAGTAGAGATGGGATAGCTGTGCTAGCTATTGCAGCGTGGATGGCCATCTGGTGGATTACAGAATTCACAGATATAGCAATTACGGCACTCCTTCCAATTGTACTATTCCCACTCACTAATGCAGTGGATATCAACGAGACTACGGCGGCCTATGGTCATCGATACATATTTCTTTATATGGGCGGTTTTTTCCTGGCTATAGCAATAGAAAAGTGGAATCTCCATCGCCGTATTGCCTTAAATATTATCTATCTGGTTGGATCTAATATGCAGCGCATAGTGCTGGGATTCATGTTGGCGACAGCATTTATGTCTATGTGGATATCCAACACAGCCACCAGTGTCATGATGCTACCTATCGCCTTAGCAATAATTGCTCAAGTCAAGGATCATCCAGGTACACCTGAAGATGAGCGTGATCTATTCGCTAAGATGATACTGTTGTCAATCGCATATAGCGCATCTATCGGAGGTATAGCCACACTATTCGGCACTCCACCCAACTTAGTGTTTGCTGGTATCGTTAAAGAGATTTATGAAACTGAGATCACCTTCGTTCAGTGGCTCCAGGTTGGCTTGCCCATCTCAGTTGTGTTGCTGGGTATTGCCTGGGTATATTTAACAAAAGTGGCGTTCAAAATGAAGGTTTCAGAATTTCCAGGTGGTAAACCAGAAATAAAGCGCCTCAGAAATCAACTCGGAATGTTTAGCTCTCAAGAGTTGGTCGTGAGCATTGTTTTTGCAGTGACGGCAATATGCCTCATAGCTCGTCAGTGGCTTCAAGTATGGATGCCACAGCTTGATGATAGCATAATTGCCATGACTGCGGCCATCATACTTTGCTTACTGCCCAGCGGACAAGGAGAAGACAGAATTCTCAATTGGAATGAAGCCGTCAAGATGCCTTGGGGAGTACTCATTCTCTTTGGTGGCGGCATGGCCTTAGCTAAGGGCTTCACGTCAACCGGATTGGCAGAATGGATAGGTCAACAGTTAATCTCTCTAAATGGTCTACCTATCCTGCTGATACTCTTTGTCCTTATTGCAGCAGTCAATTTTCTCACAGAGATTACTTCCAATCTGGCTACAACAGCTATGCTCCTCCCGATACTTGCGTCAATGGCGATTTCAGTTGGCGTTCATCCATATTTATTATTAGTATCTGCAACAGTAGCTGCGTCATGCGCATTTATGCTGCCTGTAGCTACTCCTCCAAATGCAGTAGTTTTCGGTGCTGGCCTGCTCAAAATTAAAGATATGAGCAAGACTGGTCTGTGGCTCAATCTATTCTCTATCTGTTTCCTCACTCTGTTTATCTACTTCTTTCTCGACTTAATCTGGGTTCTAGACTAGACATTCAGCCCGCCGCATACACTGAACACCTGACCTGTGATATAGGTAGAGCCATCACCTCCAAGGAATAGACATGCTTCTGCTATGTCATCTACGGATCCAAAAGACCCCAAGGGAATATTAGCGCTATAATTATTCTTCACATCTTCGGATAGCTCTGCAGTCATTTCTGTTTCAATAAATCCAGGCGTAATTGCATTACATCTGATACCTCTCGAGCCTACCTCCTTTGCTATAGACTTGGTGAAACCTATTACACCTGCCTTAGACGCGGCATAGTTCGCTTGACCAGCATTGCCAAATACGCCAACTACAGAGCTCATATTAATGATCGAGCCTGATCGCTGCTTAAGCATCGTACGTAGGGCTGACTTAGTAAGATTGAAAACTGACTTAAGATTGACATTAATTACATCATCCCATTGCTCCTCTGTCATCCGCAGCATCAGATTGTCCTTGGTTATTCCTGCATTATTAATCAAGATGTCTATTCTGCCAAAGGTGTCAGTGGCTACTTTTATAAGCTCTTGGGCGTCCTCCATTATGCTGGCATCCGATTTGACAGCGACTATATCTTTCTCGCCCAAATCTTTCATAATCTGATTCGCTTTCTCTTCTGACGAACGGTATGAGAACACTACCTGAGCACCTTCTTTTACAAATCTCTCGACGATACCCTTGCCTATTCCTCTTGTTCCCCCAGTGATTATTGCAACCTTTCCTGTTAATCCTCCTGCCATGTAAATCTATTTTCTCGATTTTATCGTTGTCATTCTAAGAAAAAGCAAGATATGAGTTCTGCCGTAAAATCAAGTCATTTCTCTCCAGGGGTATTAAGCCTGTTACCACTATTTTATGTAGGATGGTCAGATAGTGTTCTAAGCCCTTCCGAGATCAAGTTGATCCATAAGACCATCGATTCTATAGAATTTCTTAGTGATGATGATAAAGAATACTTGATATCACATACAGATCCCAAAACACCGCCTTCGGCACAGGTATTTAAGAGTTGGCTTCAGGCCATACGTGCTAAGGCGGACCAGATGGAGCAGGGCAAAAAATGTGACTTAGTAGGCTTGGGAATGGCAATTGCCGAAAGTAGTGGCATGCTCAAAAATGGCTCTGAGCAAGCCGAAAGGACCAAAGCAGCATTGATTCAAGTAAGCGAGGACCTCGGTATTGATAATCCATGTAGCGAGCATATTCTCATCGAGCAACTATCCGAAGATAGTGATCTACCTGACAGTAGTATTCAGTCCATCGTGGATGGACTGGCCGAGGTACTTGATGCACCATATACCGATCTCAGGAATAGGATGAGAATTTTGTTAAGTGACCCTTTGTTTAATCAAGATGCAGAACCTGATAAAGATGTATATCGCCTAAGGGTTCTCAAGCAAGTTAAGGCACTCGGTGAACAAGGCGTGAGTGCCTTCTCCTTTCCCAAGCGATTTGGAGGATCAGAGCGCCGAAGGGACCACATCGTAGTCTTCGAGATGTTGGCATATGGTGATCTAAGCCTGATGGTTAAGTTTGGAGTACAGTTTGGGCTTTTTGGAGGAGCCGTTTATTCTTTAGGCACGGAGCCTCATCATAAGAAGTATGTAGAAGCCATGCACCGTGCCGAACTCTTGGGATGTTTTGCCATGACCGAAACTGGACATGGCTCCAATGTTAGAGAGCTGCTAACCACAGCTACTTATGATCACGCTACTAAAGAAATAATCGTCCACTCTCCGAGTTTTGATGCGGGCAAAGAATATATAGGCAACGCTCTGCACTCTGAGATGGCAGCAGTATTTGCCCAATTGATAGTAGATGGCGTCAATCATGGGGTACATTGCGTCCTTGTTCCCTTGCGTCGAGGAGATCAACTTCTTGATGGCATCAAGGTAGAAGACTGTGGCTATAAGATTGGACTCAACGGAGTTGACAATGGCCGTATATGGTTTGACCAGGTTCGTGTGCCAGTTGACAACCTATTAAATAAGTTCGGCTCTATCGATCATGATGGAGCATATAGCAGTCCAATTAAAAATGACGCTAAGCGCTTTTTCACGATGCTTGGGGCACTAGTGACTGGTAGAATCAGTGTAGGTGCAGCGGCTAATAACTGCGCTAAAAAAGCCCTAACAATTGCGACCAAGTATGCGTTGCATCGCAGACAGTTTGCCGGCAAGCCAGGTCAGAAAGAGACCATAATCATGGATTACCCTACGCACCAAGATCGCTTAATTCCAGCAATAGCCAAAACCTATGCTTATCATTTTGCACTCAGAGATCTTGCAGATATGTTTACTGAGTCAGAAGACGTAGATACACGTAAGATTGAAACACTGGCAGCAGGTCTTAAATCAAAAGCGTCATGGCACGCCACCGAAACCATACAGATGTGCCGAGAGGCTTGTGGTGGAAAGGGATACTTATCTGAAAATCAGATTGGGCAAATTAAGGCCGACAGTGACATCTTTACCACGTTTGAAGGAGATAACACTGTACTCATGCAGTTAGTAGCTAAGGGCTTATTGACAGAATTCAAGCAGAATTTTCATGATGAAGGATTTAGAGCTGTAATCTCATTTTTACTTCGGAAAGCAAAACACAAGATAAAAGAGATTAATGTCATCGACAAGAACAATGTCGATCAAGCACATCTGATGTCCATGGATTTTATATCAGACGCTTTTAGCTATCGCTATAACAAGATATTGATTAACCTCAGCGAGAGAATGCGCAAGTATCTGGGCAGAAAGATTGACCCTTATCAAGCATTTCTCAAGACTCAGATACATATGACCGAGCTTTCTGATGCATATATCGATATGGTATGCTTAGAATCGATGACTAATGTCATGGAGAATTGTGAAATTAGCAAGACCCAAAAGATGCTTAAACAGATCATTCAAATTTATGGAATTAATGCCATCCTCGAACAGAATGGGTGGTACCTTGAAGCAGATTACATCAGCAGCAATCAGTCTAAGGCATTACGTCGAGTAAAGAATAAGCTTTTGCAGATGACTCGCCCTTTTGTTGGCGAGCTCGTTGATGCCTTTGGTATTCCCCAAGAGTTGTTACGAGCGCCGATCGCAGCTCAGGAGTTCTCTTAATTTGGATCTATAATAAGATAGTTGCCCCATACCCAGCCTATGGTGCCCGCATAGTTAATACGACACCACCTGCCTTTTGACCCGTCGATATAGGTTTCTTGGATATCGAATTCCAGTACGGTGACACTTGATTGATTAGGAACTTTTAAGATTACTTGACTCTGGAGGGTAGGTTCGGATCTCATATTAAGCGTTGTATTATCTACAGACACCGTAGCGGTGGTGTGCCCAAATCGCTCCTTATAATCATTGACAACTCCCATAAGGCTGTCTTTCTCTGATTTCAGTTTTATTACTAACTGTTGTAGTTCTGAACTAGACATCGACCCAATGGCCTCAGTTGAATTATCTGAATTAGAAGAAGAGAAAAAATCGTTAATAACCTGCCCTGGGCTTTGTTTCTTAAGCAAGGCTGCAAGCATAATCGCGCTTATTATGGCGAACACTATGAAGCTCACCCAAGTCCAAATTTTTCGCGTATTCGTTTTGCGACGATTTCTCATAAGGCCTAATCCGATAATTTATTTAACCGCGTTAAACATTTTTTCTACATCAGACAATTCGTACTGCTCGCCATATCCTGTTTGCATAGTATATTTTACATCGCTCTGTAATCTGACTACTCTGAAATCATAGTTTATATAGTCCTCGGTCACTTTTTTTTCATAAATAAATCCATTCTCTGTCTCCTCTATTATCTTAGAAAAAAACTCAGATCTCTCTATTTCTGTCTTTAGCTGATCGAGTAACTTGGCCCGATCTAATATGTCTGTCGTAGAAGAATAGATCTGAATGTTAAAACCTCCATTGAGGGTGTCAATGATGGTAAGATCTTTAAGGATGCCTAAGTCGTCGCCCCTAATAGATGTATTCGCTGGGGCCTTAATCTTGATTGGCATACCATGAGCCATCAAGTCTAAAGACTCATAATTAGAGGTATTATTGTCGCAGGAGCAAATTATAACCATTAATAATGCCAATAACAGGCTTCTATTTTTTATCATCATAATTAATGTGATATATAAGATTTATCAAATATCTTGAGGCTTCGTAAGGATATAAACTCGTCATACTCACCTGACCATCCGCTGTAAGAGAGGCAAAAATACAATCATTGTAAAAATACTGTGCTATAAATGATCAATGAGGTAAATATAAGGAGAGGTGTGTACACTGTGTTCTCGGTGCTATGGATGGTCATCATTTTCTTCGATTACATAGATAAACATTCCATATACTGGCTATCAATTGTCAAGTTCAAATATCATATTTGGCTGATTGTCAATGTTTTATTTGGCGCCTTGCTTTCGGCATATATTGTAGGTTTGGGATTCTTCAAGAAGCTGGGGCCTCCCAAGATTAATGGATTATTTGTCTATCTGTTGTTTCTGCTCATTCTAAGTTTTACTGCGTTCTCGTTCAATCAATTTATGAGAGCAGACTTGAACATAAGTCACTATTCTCATCTAATTACGAGATCGTCTTATACATTGCTCGGAGGCCTAATTGTATTTCTTTCAGCATTTAGCATAGGAGATATAATTATAAATCGACTGTTCAATCAAGCCCTTCCAAGTATTACTAGGATACTGTCTTCAATGGCATTGGGATTATTCGTTATCAGCCTCATTCTCTTCGTTCTTGGTGCGTTGAAAATCTTAACCAGTATCCTAGTCATAGTGGCACTGGTTTCACCTATCGTGATTAATTACAAAAGTAATATCAAGCATCTACGGCAATGGTTCTGGGAGCCATTTCAACTGCCGAAGGGATGGTCTTTTTGGAGCTCTCTCATGCTATACGCCTGTCTTGTACTGGCGACTATAAATTTCTTTTATACACAGGCCCCCTTCCCTATGGGATTTGATGCTCGCAATTACTATGTCAATATTTCGCAGCTCATCGCGCAAAATGAAGCCTTAATTCCAGGCTTCCAGCCCTATGCCTGGAACCTAATTGCTTCGGTAGGCTATATTGCATTCTTAAGCCCAGAGATCACCTTTTTTCTTAGTACGATAGGAATTTTCCTCTCTTGTTGGGGCATCTATGAGTTGTCAATTACATACTTAAAAGTCAAATCAGACTATGCCATAATGGTGATTCTAATATTTCTGTTAACACCAGCTATCATGAACCATTGGATTATAGAGTATAAGGTAGACTTGACTTTACTTTTTGTGCAACTATCAATCATTTGCCTTCTATGTAATTGGTTTGTAAATAAGAAAGAGGAGATTCTTTTGTCTAATCGATCAGATTGGAATATGCTTATGATCATATCTTTATTGATAGGATTTTCTCTTTGTATAAAGGTGCTCAGTGTATTTCTCGCCTTTGGCGTAATTCTCGTTTATTTTTTGTTTCATCGAGATCGCTGGGGCTCTGTCGGCATTGCATGTTTAGGTATCAGCCTCCCTATACTACTGCAATTAGATGATATAAGCGGTGTGAGGAGTTACTTTGAAAACCCAAATCATGCAGCGTATCTGTTTGCATTACTTGGTGTTACAGCGATAGGCTATTCGATGTATAAAAACATGAAAACCCATAGTATCTCATTATTCAAAATGATTTCGATTACAGGATTAGTGAGCATGCTCTGCTTCAGTCCATGGGTTGTAAAAAATTATATAGACAATCCGAACGGCACTGCAGTACAACTCCTGCTTGGCAAAAAACCTCAGGCTGATATTAATGTGAAAAGCATTGAAAAAAACTATAAGAGGTGATAAGTAGATCTATTATAAAATATTGGTTTCTGTTGATTTTGACTTTATGTACAGTGGCTCCAATTAATAGTCAACTAATCATTGATAATGCAGAAGAATTGAGTCAACAAGATGGTCGTAGAGAGGAGATCCAGCGCTATTTTGGGTATGAGGATCTCTTGTTCAGATTTACAACCTTACCATATGATGCCAGTCAAAATACGAATCAAGTAGGAAGATTTGTGGATATAGGTTACCTTCTATTAGCCTTGTTCCCAGTTGTCATATTAGGATTGACCTATCGTAATAGAAGATTATTCTATAGTCTCATGGTACTATTTTTCATATACTTAGGAACATGTTTTACCTACTCCCGAATATTCTCCACGGCAGGACTACTCAATGCTAAAAATTTTGACGATGCATCGGGAGATAAAATCGATATCCTTGATAACTTTTTAGGGGTTCTATATAAGTCCGCCGACTTTATCCTGAGTCCACTGGTTGATTTGTTGAATAAGCTTATAGAAGTCAATAACTCTTTGGTTTATGTTATTCTATTCGCAGCATTCGTTGTCCCTTTTATATTTATCAAGCGATACTCGCTCAATCGCACTCTATGGATCATATTTAGTGCATACGCCTTTCTCTGGCTGATCCTATCAGGAGGCATTTTGTGGTATGGATTCTTACTCATTCCTCTCGGACTCATTTTGATCTTTAACAATTTTAAACTGCAAACACAGCATAGCTTTCTTGTGCATTCTGTAGGTATAGGGTTCTGTGTAATATGGATATTTATGTCAGGGGCTTCGAGAATATCTTACCTCGACTATAGGTTTGATGAGGGCGAGCATGCTGGCAAAAGCTTGATTAATGCAAGCATATTCCCCTATGCAGTTGGACTTTATAACGAACAACAAACCCTAGACTATACCTCGCCATACGTTTCAAAAGCCATAGATAAGATTAACGAGGATGATTCCTATATTTTTATGGTTGGTACCAGCTTTGCTTTTAATATTGACAATAATGTTGAACGTATCTTTCAGGATAACCTCTTGACCAACTACGCCAAATTAGTAGATATTTATGAAGAAAAAGATCTTCTTATAGAAGCTTTGAAGGCTTCTGACTTTGGCTATATCATAGTAGACCTCAATACCCCGACATTAGACCAAACACCAGAAAGAAGTTTATCTCAAAAGTATTTACTACTATTACAAATGCTCTATAATAATCCAGACGTGAGTCTGATAGCTACTGATAAAATTGTAGAATTTGTAGATTCAAATGGTAATACACAGAAGATTGCCAATGTTTTTGGTGACAAGGTAGTCTCTCGTGGATCGTATGCTATTTACCAAATATTATAAATTGGTTCGGTTTGGAGGTGAAGTCTACATATGATGATGTCTACGTTGTAGTTCCAGCTAAGGATGAAGAACGCTATATCGATATACTGATTGATCGGCTAAGCCATCTCGGATTTGTGAACATCGTGGTCATCAATGACAATAGTCAGGATGGTACTGCCCGGATCGCCCGTGATAGAGAAAATGTAATAGTCCTAGATCATAGCATAAACTTAGGAGCCGGAGCAGCAACTCAAACCGGTATTGCGTACGCTGTGTCTAATGGAGCAAAGATCATCGTAACGATCGATGCGGACCTGCAACACAATCCCGACGACCTTATCAAACTGATCAAGGTGCTAAAAAAGGATAACTGCGATCTAGTAATAGGAAGCAGGTTTATGCAGGAAAATGACATCCCCAAGAGTAGGGTCTTCTTTAACAAGATTGCAAATGTCGTATCCTGGTTTCTCACAGGAACTTATCTATCAGACAGTCAATCTGGACTTAAGGCGTTTAATCACAAACTAGCAAAACATTTAGACTTGAAGTATGATGGTTTTGAATTCTGTATGGAGATAATTAAAGAAGCTAAAGCAAACAAGTTAAAAATAAAGGAGATACCGGTTTTTGTAAACTATACGCCCGAAACAATGAACAAAGGCCAAGATCTGTGGTCTGGCATTAGAATCATCAGCAAGCTAATGTCCCCCTTCTCATAGGAATGGAACGGCAAAAGGCGCATTCTTGAGGCACTCAAGCTGAGAACTGTGATTATGACATTCACGCTCCGAAAGCTGATTTAATTCAGCAATCATATCCTCTTGATTTTGTACATATTTGCAGCCCTGGCCTCCGACTTCTCGATGAATCTTGGAATCTGACAATATTACACATAGGCCTGATACCATGGCCTCGAGTATCGGCAGACCAAATCCTTCGTAGTGAGAGGCAAACAGGAATGTACTACACTCTCGATATAATGTATCCAGTTTTGGATCATCAACATACCCCATAAGGCGTACCTTACTTTCTATTGATGACGATTTAAGTGCATCATAAAAAGGTCTACTCTTCCATCCCTTGGCTCCAGCAATTACCCAAGTGAAGTCTTTGTGATATTGCTCGTACCATTGGGTCAGAGCATCCAGGATAAATAAATGATTCTTCCTTGGCTCAACCGTTCCTACTGTGAGAAGCTTAAGAGGTCCATCTTCTTTCCGCTCTCGTGTTATCGAATTATCAGCTACTACTTTTGGATAGCACACTCCTATCTTATCAGGAACTATATTAAGATGTGTCACTATATCGTCTTGAGTAGTCTGCGAATTACATATAATAGCATCCACAGATCGGAGCAATTTGCCAAAGTGATTCTTATGCCACCATACAGATGGTATATCATGATACTGAGGATACAAAATAGGTGTAAGGTCATGCACTACTGTAATTCGCTTAATATGGTCTGGTAAAGCAAACGGTCCGAAATGAGCCATCTCAATAACCACCTCTCCCTTAAATTTCTTGATAAGTTTAGGAATCTCATTAAAATATCTCAAGCGATAATGACCTGGCACCCAATCATTTATGGGGATTACTTCATTTTTTGATCCTTCTATATCATACGGTGTAGTAGTGATATGATAATAACTATGTTTGGGATATTTAGCTATTGTTCTCTGAATAAATTGCCTCGTATATACGTGGATTCCCGCTGATTGGGTTGTCAGGTTATCTGCTACGAAAACAATCTTCATATATCCTTAGCTCACAAAAGTTTTAGGATCTACTTCAATCCAAGTCGCCTCTCCTATAGCCTTTACCTGTCCATCACTGTTGATAATGGCAGAACCAGAATAGTTCTTCTTCCTTTCAGAACCGATATACCAACCTGAGACTATTAATTTTTCAGACTTTTCGATTCTATATTTTATGTCTACAGTCATACGCCCTAGTACGAGTACTTTCTCTTCTTGGATCTGAGTGATGGCATAAGCTCCAGGGCAGTCTAATGCGGACCATATAAATTCAGTTTTCATCTGCCCTTCATCATCATAGAGGTCATCAAATGCTCTAAAGGGAGCAGCAACATAGTCCCCCCTTCCCGAAACACCTGTGAAGAGCCTCAAGCCATCATTTTCACTACGCTGAGGACCACATACAAAACAGTGAGGGAAAGCATGCCTCTTGAATCCGGGATATCTAGTCTCACACAATACTGCATCTGCCATAGATGGGATTACATTCGGCTCAATTGATACTTTTGAGCTCATTGCCCTTGCAACGATAGCGTTCTTGTGTGTCAAGGTCCATTCCTCCCCTTGATCAGCCAACTTCATTTCTACATCAAGAGGTGGCGGCTTATGTA
>CAZAXY010000091.1:0-14315 GCA_964489125.1 uncultured Saprospiraceae bacterium | reverse complement strand
CGCTATCACATTCATTTTCACCGAAATATTTTGCCGAGAAGTTTAGCAAGGAGGGTATAAGCGACTGTCAATATGATCTATTGGAGATTCCTACTATCGAGGATGTCCAAGAGCTCCTTGATGGGAGCGTGGAGGGAATCAATGTTACTATCCCTTATAAGGAACAAGTGATACCATACCTGACAGCAATAGATCCTGAGGCAGAAGTGATTGGTGCAGTCAATACCGTCAAAATTACAGGTGGAGAGATCACCGGATACAATTCAGATATCTATGGATTTGAACATTCATTGTTAGAGTTGCTCAATGACGACCAACCTACAGGAGCATTGATCTTAGGGACGGGTGGGGCTTCCAAAGCGGTAAAGTATGTTCTCGATAAACTTGATGTTGTCTATAAAGTGGTCAGCCGTAGTAGTGGAGACATGCTCTATGATGAATTGACCGATGAGCATATCATGAGACACCAACTCATCATTAATACCACTCCACTTGGTACCTATCCCAACATCCATCAGAAGCCTAATCTTCCTTATGACAGCCTAACCGAAGGACATTTTCTGTTTGATTTAACTTATAACCCTCGTGTTACAGCGTTCATGCAGGAAGGTATAGATCGAAGAGCCAAAACATTGAACGGTTATAGAATGTTGGAGTTACAGGCAGAAAAATCTTGGGCCATATGGAACGATCTTCCGATATAGCATCATCATCGAATAGTAAGTATCCAGACTTCAGTAATACGCAGATAGCCTTTGCTAATAAGTCCGATGACGAGCTCAAAGAAACTGAGCGCTTATTCATGTTGATGAATAATTCTAAACTCGTGTCCATCGGTTCTGTAGTTGGCAAACTGGCCATTAAGAGCGGATTGCCCTTCGTACAATCCATTATAAAACGGACCCTATTTAAGCACTTTTGTGGGGGGCTCAATCTTGCAGACTGCCAAGATGTAATCGACGATCTCTATAAGAATCAGACCCAGTCACTGTTAGATTATGGTGTGGAGGGAAAGTCAGCAGAGCCTGATCTCGACGATACACTATCCGAGGTACTTAATGCCATCGACTTTGCAGCATCCAATCATAGTGTTCCAGCAGCGATCTGTAAGCTTACAGGATTAGTTGACAATGATGTGCTCATCAAGAAGCAAGGTGGTGACAACTTAGGTGCTGAGACCCAGAAGCTCTATGATTCTTTTTATGCGCGGATCCTAACTGCTTGTCGCCGTGCCTATGATCTCAAGGTCGGGCTCTTGATCGACGCTGAGGAGAGTTGGATGCAAGATGCGATGGACGAAGTAGTCATAGAGATGATGGCACGATTTAACAAGGATCAAGTGATCATATTCAATACCTATCAGATGTATCGCAAGGACACCTTGAGCAGATTAAAGCGAGATCATCAAAGAGGGAAAGATGAAGGCTTCCTTGTCGGGGCTAAACTTGTTCGTGGAGCTTATATGAATAAAGAACGTGAGCGGGCAGCAGAGCTCGGATATCCATCGCCCATCCACGATACAAAGCTCGATACAGATAAGGACTTCGATGCAGGAATCATGTATTGTCTCGATCATATGGACGAGATTTCCTTTATCTGTGCCAGTCATAATACTTATAGCAACAAGGTGCTCGCTCGAATGGTCATAGACCGAGGTTTGGAAATCGATCATCCACATATCAATTTTTCACAGCTACAAGGGATGAGTGACTACATCACCTTCAACCTCGCCAAGCATGGATTTAATGCAGCGAAGTATGTCGTATATGGTCCAATTAAAGAAGTCGCGGATTTCTTGATTCGGCGTGCTGAAGAGAATACATCCATCACAGGGGAGGCAGGAAGAGAGTTGACTTTGATACGGCAGGAGCTGAAGAGGAGAAGAAAAAGGTAACTGAGGTTTCTCAATCTCAGTAAAAGCACCCCTCAGAACGCTCTTCTTAATTGTTTCGTTCTAAAACATTTAGACAGGCTTGACGGACCAGAGGGTAAACAAAGAGGACCTAAAATTGATTGGTCCTTAACAGCACTAATGTACAAGCCTCAACACATTCTATATCATGCTTCGCTAGTCGTTGACAAGCTTCGGTGCTCTCGGAACCAGGGTTGAAAATGACACGGTCTGGTTTGAGAGCAATGATCTCATCGATATACTGATTACCGATCTGTTCTCGGAGATACATCGTGACGGTGTCAATATCGATATTCTCTGGGATGTCGTGATGTATAGGCTCATCAGCTATCGAACCAGTCGATCGACCGACTAAGATTGGTTTGTGATTATATTGCTTAAGCATCTTAGTAGCCTTATTAGAATATCGAGATGGCTTAGTTGAGGCGCCAAGTACTAATACATTTTCTGAAGTGTCATTCATAGTTAGTGAAGTATTGCTTTTTATTTAAAGCAATTGAGGTCAATATTATTATAAATAAGGATAAAATAAGCAAACCCCAAAATTGTAATGTCGGGATGGGTAACGGTTTTGCATTAGCAGTATAGGGGTCAAACTCGTAAGCTCCAATATCAACAATGTCATTTATTATTCTTTGAGATTCCAAAATATCTAATGGCAGCGGTTCTTGAAAATTAGAATCGCCATCTAAGTCGCCCAAATCTTGAGGCAAAGCAGAATTGTTTCCTTTGTCAATTGCGGGAGAATCAGCTCCAAGAATGAAATCTATGACGGTTAAACTGTTGTTGTCGATTATTTTAAATAGGGGAACAACTGGCATAGTAGATGAACCAACTTGATTATGATTCAAACCATTAATTAAAGTAGATTGACCTATACCATCTCCGATTAGATTATTGCCGCCATCTATAATGCTACTGCTATTGCAAATATCAGGCGTTCTTATCGCATGGTTCTCGGCAACAATGGTGTTGAACAAGCTTAGATCTCCGCTATTTAAAATACCTCCACTTTTTCCACTGTCGTCGGCGATGTTTCTAGCTATTGTACAATTTATTAAAGTTGCCGCTCCAAAATTATTTGAAAAACCACCTCCAACAACAGCAGAATTATCAGCTATTGTACAATTTTTCATATATAAAGTTCCGCGATTTAAAATGCCTCCACCAATAAAGCTTGAGCTATTTTTTGCTATGAAGCAATTGATTAGAAATGTGTCACCGAAGTTAATCATGGCACCACCTTGTCCAGAAAGGCCTCCCTCTCCATTTCCTTCTATTAGAGTGAGACTTGATAAATAAGAATTAGATTGGATAAAGAAGATTCGTGAATTATTTCCGCCGCTAATAATTGTTTTTGACACTCCATTACCTATTAAAACAAGGTCTTCCAGTAGAAGGATATTGCCTGATGTGAGTCTGATCGGCTTTTCATCAGTCAGTCTGTCAAATCGTATAGTATCGCCACTAGAGGCATTGCTTACAATCATTCTTAGGGAGCCAGTTCCACCATCATCATTAGTTTTCACTACGAAATTTTCTTTAATTGAAATGTTGATCTCCGAATCATTTTTCGATGTGTCTTGAACTTGGTTAGAGGAGTCAAGCTTTAGTGGAGTTGTTGTTATAATATTTAGGAAGAACATCATCAACCAGGCATAGTTGATGTAATTGGAAGCACTAATTTTTATGTTTAAAATCATAGACTTAATTCAAAAGGAATTTATTGATGTATTCGTAAAGATTACGAAAAAATTCAGTTTAAACTCAAGTGTTGTTGTGGCCTGACTTCTTTTTTAATTCTAAATCATATGTATCAAATCATTGACCTACAGGAGAGAAATAAAAAAGCTCTGCTAAGTATTCACTTAACAGAGCTTATCTAAAATCGATTTTTAAGACTCTCAGTCTTTATTATAGTTCGAACTGTCCAGTTCCAACCTTGTATCCTTTGTTGTAGATTTCAACATTGTACACACCATCTAATGGTTCAGTTGAAGGAGTCCAGTCCATACATGCCTCCGTATCTTCATTGTTATAAGTTAGCTCGCCAGACATTGTATATCTAACCGCTTCTCCTGAAAGAACATTTACAATTTCCCCTGATCCTTTATCATTGGCGGATAATGTCTCGCCATTAGGATTCACGATTCGCAAGTAGAATGTCTCATCACCTGCAGGAACAATCACGTTAGTTTCAGTTCTGAAACAAGTGCGTAATGTTTTCATCTTCTTAGTGCGCTTTCTTACTTTGAATGACCCGTCATCATTGATGTCACCACCATCAAAGCTCATCCAGTTTACTTTAATTACTGATCCCACATCAACGATGCTTGATAGATCTGCATTTTCTTCCATCAACACTTCCTTTTCACTCACGAGTACGGCACGTGCTTCTTGCAATTTAGTATTAGCATCTTTTTCTACCGTAAGGTTTTCGTTGAGTGTATTGTTCGTGCTAACCAAAGTGGCATTCTGCGATTCGAGTTGCTCAGTTTTTGCTTTAAGATCATTGATCTGAACTAAGTATCCCGTAGTTAGGGATTCAAACTGTGCAATTTCTTCTCTTGCTTTATCCAATTCTCTACGAGTCCAGATTAAGCCGTCAATCTTTTTCTTTTGTGCGGTCAGTTCTTCTTTCTGATTGTCGATAAGCGCATTTAGCTCAGTGTTGTCACTGCGCATGCTTTCGATGCTCTCAAGAGCTGCTTGATAATCCGCATCAAGCTCTGCCTGTGTACTGCGCATTTCAGCTATCTCAGTTAACTGAGTTGAGTTTTGCGTCTTCAATTGTGAGTTTTGGTAGAATAAGTAGCCCGTTGACAGTAGCAATAGGGCGACGAGGATTCCAAGAATTGTTCGAGTAGACATCTAATTACTTTTTAAGTTCTGTAATGTAAATTTAGTTTGCAACTACAATATGTGTGCTGATTTAAGCCCATTTCATTAGGGTATTACCTAATTTTCAGTACTTATGGCAATTAGCTTGCAAAAATTACACCGTATTTTGTTCGTTGACATCGAGACAGCTAGCGTTGTTCCTGAGTTTGATCAACTTGATGAAGGTCTTCAAAAACATTGGAATCAACGATATCAGCGCTATAGATCTTTCTCTCATGCCGATCTGGATACCAATAAGACGGCTCGTATCTATTTTGATAACAAGGCAGCCATTTATGCTGAGTATGCTAAGATCATCTGTATCTCTATCGGATATATAAGAGGGGAATATCCTGATCATGATCTTAGGTTAAGAACAATTAAGGGAGAAGATGAAATTCAGATCTTGACAGAATTTTCAGACTTATTGCATGAGTTTTACTATGATCGCTACAATCATTGTATCTGCGGACATAATATTCGAGAATTTGACATTCCATTTCTATGTCGGCGAATGATCATCAACCAGATGCGCCTGCCCAATCTATTGAATATCATTGGTGCTAAGACTTGGGAGACGTCGCACCTGATCGATACTCTTGATCTATGGAAGTTTGGAGATTATAAGCACTACACTTCTCTTGATCTGCTCTGTCAAGTGCTTGACGTGAAATCTCCTAAGGGTTCCATCAGTGGCAAGGATATCTCACAATTATATTGGGAGGGTAGATTGGATGATATTGCAGTTTACTGTGAGCAGGATGTACGAGCTACGATGGAGGTCTTTCTCAAGTGCGTCAATAGTGGTCGTCGTAATAACCTTCTGAACCCTGAAGAAGAGTAATTGTCACGTTTATTTATAAAATTATAAAGTCTCCTATTTTTGCATAAAATTAGACAACTGTCATGGGTAGAATATTTGAGGTAAGGAAAGCATCAATGTTTGCTCGCTATGATCGTATGGCGAAGCAGTTTTCGAGGATAGGAAAGGAGATCAATATTGCCGTAAAGGCAGGTGGACCCGATCCTGATAATAATCCTGCTCTCAGACGTGCCATGCAAAATGCCAAGGGTGTCAACATGCCTAAGGATAAGGTTGAGGCTGCGATCAAGCGTGCCATGGGTAAGGATACTTCTGACTATGAGCAGTTGATGTATGAGGGTTATGCTCCTCATGGTGTAGCCATCCTTGTCGATACAGCTACGGATAATCCGATACGCACCGTCGCTAAAGTTCGGGCTGTGTTTAACAAGTGCAATGGTAATCTCGGCACCAGTAACAGCGTAAGCTTTCAGTTTACACAGATGGGTGTCTTTAAACTCGACCCGACAGATCACGATATGGAGATGCTCGAACTCGAACTCATCGACCATGGCCTTGAAGAGCTGGGTACTGGTACCGATGACAACGACAATGAGGTCCTCATCATCCGTGTGCCATTCAATGAGTTCGGCAATATGCAAAAGGCTCTTGAAGATCGCAAGATGGAAGTCAAGTCCTCAGAGATCGAGTGGATCCCGCAGAACATGATTGACTTATCTGGCGATCAGGCTGACGAAGTACTTAAGCTCATCGCAAAGATGGAAGAAGAGGAGGATGTCCAGAAAGTGTTCCATAATTTGGCCTAAAAACTGTTTCTTCATAGAGGTGTAGGATCCAGGCTTATAATTTATCAGATATACTGTGGCAGGACACCTAAGAGTTTGTCATTTGTGGACGATGAAGGGAAATAAGTTGCAAGCGTTATAGCGCCTCTGTTCTAATTACTCTGAGTTGCCATATCAAGAAAATATGATGAAGATCTACAAAAGAAAATTGCATCATTCATACAGGCTTCTAAAACTAAGAAGGCTGTGTGGTTAGTAATGCTTACCACTTCTTATGGACTCACTACTAAGTCGTATGATGGAGACGTGGTCAGATCACTCACTATGGATGACCTGTTTTGATGAATAATTTCTTCATCAAATATCATATTTCTTGAGGCAGTCACACATTAAGGGTTCTTTTGAACTATTTTTGCAACTTTTTCAGCGTTCCTATTTTATATAGCAAAACCCTTTTTATGTCGTCAGTAAGAAATTGTATCATCATCGGATCAGGACCAGCGGGATACACCGCAGCAATCTATGCAGCACGAGCAGGTATGAAGCCATTGCTATTTACAGGTCAAGAGCCTGGTGGGCAGCTCATGATTACTACTGATGTAGAGAACTATCCTGGCTATCCCGATGGTATTGGGGGACCACAAATGATGGATGAGTTCCGAAAGCAGGCAGAGCGTTTCGATACGGAGATCAAGTATGAACTAATTTCCAAGGTTGATTTTACTGGCCCGGTTCATAAGATATGGACAGAGTCTGATGAACTCTTTGAAGCCCATAGCATCGTAATCTCTACTGGTGCGAGCGCCAAATGGCTCGGCCTAGACTCAGAGCAAAAGCTCATGAATAAAGGGGTGTCAGCTTGTGCGGTTTGTGATGGATTTTTCTTTAGAGGCAAATCGGTTGCTATAGTTGGTGCTGGCGATACTGCGGCAGAAGAGGCGACCTATCTTGCTAAGCTATGCCCTGAGGTACATATGCTTGTGCGAAGGGATGAGATGAGAGCCTCTAAGATCATGCAACAGCGTGTGATAGATTCCGAAGCCATCACGATTCACTGGAATACAGAAACTGTTGAAATCCTAGGTGATGAAGAGGTAAATGGTGTTAAAGTAATCAATAATAAATCCAAGGAAGAGTCTCAACTCAACGTAGAAGGATTCTTTGTGGCAATAGGACATAAACCCAATACCGGTATATTCAAGCCTTGGTTAGACATGGATGAAACTGGTTACCTTAAGGTAACCCCAGGTACATCATTCACTAATATTCAAGGCGTCTTCGCTTCTGGTGATGCTGCTGACAAAGTCTATCGACAAGCAGTTACGGCGGCTGGAACAGGCTGTATGGCAGCTCTCGATGCTGAGCGATACTTAACCGAGAAGGGTATCATATAATTTCTACAATTTGTCTTAGCTAATTAAGATCATTTTACTATTTATACGCTATGAAAAAACTTAATGTAATAATACTACGAGTTGCTATGATAGGCTTAATTGCCTGCGGTGGAGATAAAAAGGTTTCTACATCAGATAACACTATTAATTCTAAAGCGACCACGAGTTCGTCTACAGATAAATCATCAAGTGATGCTGGCAATAGAAAGGGTAAGCTAGTATACAAGCAGTATTGTGTGATCTGTCATGGTGCTGATGGAACGCTGGCAGTGAGTGGGGCAACAGACCTCTCAACCTCAACGGTAACTTTAGAAGAGCGCATCGATCAAATAACTAATGGTAAGGGTCTGATGACTCCATATAAGGATATATTAAGTCAAGAACAGATCAAAGCTGTTGCAGAATTTATCGAGGAACTCAGGAAGTAAGGGGAATGCGAATTTTCTTACTTGTTTCACTCTTGATCATTAGCAATTATGTGTCCGGTCAGGAGTACAAGGATTCTGTCATAATCGAAGAAGTCTTGATATCTGTAGAGCGTATACCAAATAAGCTACAATCATCAATTAAGTCCGTCGAAACAGCTCCGATTGACTATCTGACAGTTAATTCAGCAGCAATAAATGATTATGTTGAAGAGATTCCGGGCTTGTACATAACCAATGGCTTTAACTATGCTCAAGATTCAAGGATTGCGATTAGAGGATTCGGAGCGAGATCAGTATTTGGGATTAGAGGGGTAAAGCTAATTGTAGATGGTATTCCTGAAACCACGCCTGATGGTCAAGGCCAACTTGACAATATCAATGTTGCCGCAATTAACCAGATTGAAATATTAAAGTCTGGTGCGTCGTCATTATATGGTAATGCCTCAGGAGGGGTGATCAATATTACGACTAAACGTGACGTAGTAGAAGATTTTGTTAAGGCTACTGCTGCATTAGGCTCATTTGGATTACAGCGGTATGACCTTGCTACTGGTCATAGATTAGGCGATGCTAACCTACTCCTCAATGCGAATTATACAGACTATACCGGCTACAGAGATAATAATGAGCTCCGTTCATACAATCTAAATGGTAGATGGAATATAGATCTTAGCAATCAGAGTATAGACGTCATCGCCAACTACACAAACTCACCTACGGCTAATGATCCAGGGGGAATAAACCTGGAACAAGCCATTGCTGAGCCTCGCTCTGCCCGACAACAGAACCTTACTTTTCAATCTGGAGAGGCGATAGATCACTTTAAGTTAGGAGTTAATCATAGAGTAAATCTCAGCGATGATGAGACAATAGATAGTTATGCTTTTTATAGTCGTCGAAATTTTCAGGGACTCTTGCCTTTTGGGTTTAGTGGATTGATTGAATTGGGCAGAACATATTATGGTGTAGGCTCTGCCTATCAGAAACAATCAATATGGGATGCAGGCCTTAATACTCTGCAATTTGGATTGGATATCGGAATACAGAGTGATGATAGAGATCGATTTGAGAATCTTAATGGAGAGAGAGGAGATTTGGTTTTTTCTCAAGTAGAGGGATTTCAGAGTTATGGTGTATACCTGATCGATCGAGTAGAACTGAATCGTTGGGCTATTGAGGGAGCTTTGCGCTATGATCTTAACAGACTGACAGTAGATGATCGCAATCTCTCCAATGGTAACAACTCAGATGACATCGCATTATCTAGTTTTAATCCCAATGTTGGTCTATCCTATCGCATAGCTCCTGAAACCATCTTAAGGGCTCAATTTTCTACCAGTTTTGAGACACCTACACTGAGTGAATTGTCTGCAGACCCATCAGGAACAGAAGGATTTAATGAGAACTTAGCACCCATGCGAGCGACTACTGTTGAATTGGGTTTTCGTTCAGCAATTTCTAATCTTGCTATAGACCTGAGCTTATATTCCGTTAATACCACTAATGAGATCATTTCATTTGAATTGGAGCAATTTCCAGATAGAGATTTTTTCAGGAATGCTGGTAGTACGTCAAGAAGAGGCGTAGAGTTAGCTCTGGATTATGAACTGGGGGATGAGATACACTTCAGAGGCACTTACGGATATATTAATGCGCAATTTGAAGAGTTTGAAGTTGGTGGTACTGACCTTAGTGGTAACAGGCTTCCTGGTATACCTCAGAATAGATTTACACTCAGTGGTGATTGGCATTCAGATTTTGGATTGAAGATAGGATTGCAATATTTATCAACAGGACGGCTATATGTCAACGATCAGAATTCTATCAGTACGGAATCATTTAATTTGCTCAATCTGCACAGTTCTTACGAAATAAAGACCTCCCGACTTACCATAACGCCATTTATTAATTTCGCTAATCTCACAGGTACTCAATACTTTAGCAATATTAGAATCAATGCATTTGGTTCCAGATTTTATGAACCTGCTCCCGATCGACAGATTGTAGGTGGGGTGTCAGTCACGTTTTGATATCATCAATAATTGTTGCTTATGGAGTTTAAATTTTGTCCAAAATGCCGCACTGAAATGGCAATAGGAGACTTGGGATATAACTATTGCCAAAGTGATGATTGTAACTATGTCCAATATCAAAATCCTACCCCTGTAGTTGCGGCAGTCGTAGAATACGGTCAGAATCAGGTGATTGTCGCACACAATAGATTATGGCCTTCTGGATGGTTTGGATTAATTACTGGATTTCTTGAGAAGCATGAGCATCCTGATCGCTGTGTAGTTCGTGAAGTCAAAGAGGAACTCGGATTAGATGCCGAGATTCAATCGTTCATTGGGCACTACTCATTTAAGCGCATGAACCAAATCATTATCGCCTATCACCTTAAGGCTGATGCAGCACAAGACATCATCCTCGAAGACGAACTTGACGAGTGCAAAATAGTTCCTTTTGAGAAAGCCGAATATTGGCCTGCAGGAACGGGCTATGCGCTCAGAGACTTTTTAACGGCACGTGGCTATGACCCAATTCTCAGGCCCTTCAGTTAAAAGTTGTAGTTGAAATCTATCCAGAATTCTATACCCTGTTGAATGTCCCTGACCTCCTCTTGAAAAGGATATAAGATGTGAGCGCCATAATTCCAAGCTCCAATACCTGACTTGTAACCAGCTCCAGCATAAGCGCTCCAGAGGTTATTTCGGGAATTTACTCCATCTATGGAATTATAATTATACTCACCAATCAGATAGAATTCATCTATTACTTTTATTCGAACTTGTGGACCAAGGCCATAGTCAACTAAGTGCAGATCTGGAGCATTACGGATATTTAAGAAATTGTAAAATATTCTCGCATTGGCCCCGATCGAAAATCGATCATAGAACTCGAAGCCATAGGAAAACTTGGTACTCAATGAGAATCCGCCGTTAAATCCAACATTGCCTAAGTGAATTGCAAGCCACCGCTCTGCAAGCTTCTCTTTTTCTTGGGTTCTGCGACGATCATCTGTCGTTCTACGACGATCATCGCTGCTTGAACGTGTTGTACGTCTGCTACTTGAACTTCTTCGTTGTGCTTGGATATCATCAACAATGATCAAGCTCATTAAAACAAGAACAAAGGTGTATAACATTTTAGGCCTTCTCATATCAATATATTTCTTGTAGTTATTATTTATCATTAATAAAGGTAAAGAGTGTTTTAGTCATCTTTGTTTTGCCTCATTTATGATTGATTTAACAAAGATAGATAGTCTATCTACTTTTCAGCCTATATTTTCGTTACAGTATTGACCATGATTATATCCTCTCACATAAGAGCTTGGCTGATGGGATGCTGTCTGTTGACAGCATTAAGTCAGACTATAATAGGGCAATGCAGGATAGAGACCTTGAATGGATCGGACATAGTCCTCGAACCATTAGATGAAGTGTCGCTCAGGATCTTAGTTTCAGATGCTGCGATTCCAGATTTAAGTTCCTCAAGCCAAGGGGTTTGCGGCGTCCGCTTAGAATTTGTGCATCAAGATATCACAGACCTAAATTTTACTCTGTTCAGCCCTGCGGGAGATCAAGTAATCCTAATTGGCCCCGCTACACCCACAGGTAATAGTTTACAGATTTTTGGCATCCCTCATGATATATTGTTTGTACCAAGCACAGAACCTGGAGATCCAGATATCGACCTATCAGATAGATGGGACAACAGAGATCCCGACTGGGGCGATGCTACTGCCTATTCAGGTATCTATTATCCATTTGGAGGAGATCTAGATGTTAATTTTACGACGGGGGACGTCGAGGGCATCTGGGAGTTAAGGCTTATGGATCAATTCTTGGGATCTGTAGATCCATCTTCGTTTGGAGGATTCGAATTAATATTTTGTGACGACCAGTTGACCTGTAACTCCTGTGAATCTGTCCAAGGCGAGTTTGCTCAGGATTCCCTTACTGTATGTCAAGGTCAATCGATAATACTGTCATCAATATATGAGGTAGACAACTTTGAACCTGATCAATATGTCGACATCCCAATAGTATTTGTCGGCGACAATTTGTTTTCGATTGGTACATTCCCAGACGCTCTCGGCACATATGATGTCTTCATACTCAATGTACTTGCATCGCAGGAACAAGATGTGATTGACGCTGTGATTGGATTGACTCGCGATGAGATATTAGACTTGGTTGATGATCCAGGTGGTACACTATGTTTGAGTAGGACTGATGCCCCATTAGTGCTATCAGTGTCAGGCAATAGTGCTATAAGTGCAATAATAGCTGTTGAGCCAGAATTTCTGTCTTGCAATATTCCTTCGGTAGTATTGAGCTCTTCCAATTCAATTGTAAATAGCACTACCCAATTCAGTTGGATCGATGGTTCTGGTGATATCGTAGCTCAGGCTGATTCATTAGTTGTCCAAGAAGCGGGATTTTACGGACTATTTTTAGATGATGGCACATGTATGGATTCTACTTCGGTTCAGATTGTGGATATGTCAGAAGAACTGCAATTCGAGGTTACCAGAAGTTCAGATGTGTTCACCTGTGATATGGATCGGATCATACTAAGTTTCAATGCGAGTTTTGTACCAGATTCCGTTAACTGGTTTGATGAGAATGGAGATTTTATTTCTAGTCTGGATTCGATTTTTATCGATCAGAACGGAGTGTATGTTTTATCTCTCCTAAGCAATGATTGCATAACTAATGACACCATAAACTTAAATATTGGTGTGGATACAATAATGCCGGCGCTTAACGTGATGACTGATACCATAACATGTGCTAATCCTGAGGCTACTTTGATGGTCCTTGACCCTGATGTAGACGTGCGATATGAGTGGATGGAGAATGACGCAGTAATCGAGACGGGCCCCATATTGATTGTAACTGGAGGCGGCGACTTCGAGGTCTTTGCCATAGGCGAAAATGGTTGTTCAAATTCAGAAATCGTTACAGTAGAAGTAAATATGCAAGTAGAAACGATTGATCTTCCGATTGATACAGTTATCAATTGTTTCAATTCTTCGTTAGAGCTGTTACCTAATCTATCTTCATCAGCAGTCATTAATCAATCTATAAATGGAGGACCATTTACGATTGTAGGGCCAAGCATTGTGATTGACCAAGGGGGACAATATAGTTTCAGATTTGATTTTGGTAATGGATGTGTGGCTGAACACGACCTCAATGTAATGGATCGAATAGCGCCTCCTGAGGTCTTACCTCTGGTAATGGATACATTAACTTGTGATATTGATAGTGTTATTCTTCGCTCCGCATTAGACCCAGATCTACATACCTTTTTGTGGGTTTCAGTGGACACTACAGACCAACCAACACAGATCGTACGTAGTGAAGGACAATTGGTTTTATTTTCAGAAAATATAGAGACTGGATGTGATATCCTTGAGGATTTCATTGTGATTAGCGACCGCGCAAACCCCGAAGTGGTGATTGAAGGAGATAGTATAGTGAGTTGCATGGACTCGGTAATTACCTTGACTGCAATTGTTGCGCAATCAGATGCCGTAGTAACTTGGACGACACCCAATGGCGATGTTACTGAAGGGTTTAGCATTACAAATAGTCAATTGGGGGGATATAGGCTTAGTGTAATTTCTTCTAATGGGTGTGAAACAGAGATCTTTCGGACTGTAACTGCTGATCAGAGCATTCCTGTTGCGGATGTTCCGACAGAGATCATTCTCGACTGTAATAATCCTCAAGCGACTTTGGAGATAGATCCTACTCAATTTGCAGATGCATTCTGGACTATAGGTGAGAGTGTGCTAAGAGATGCCCAGATTATTGTTGATAGTGGCGGTGTCGTACGATTAGATGTGGTGAATAGTAGAGGCTGTTCCAACCAGTACATGATTCAGGTCACTGATAATCAGGCGGGCCCAGGGATAAGCATTGTAAACACAGATAGTATCTATTGTTCACCTCAGACCTTATTTATAAGTGCAACGAATTTGGGCCCAGGAGCGGATATATCCTATGAGTGGTTTATTGATGGGGAGTTGGTGTCTCAAGAGGCTGAGTTTATAGGTACTGATTTTGGAATATACACTCT
>CAZAXY010000090.1:0-14459 GCA_964489125.1 uncultured Saprospiraceae bacterium | reverse complement strand
GTTACCTGCCCATTATTGAACGCCCCAACAGCCAAAATCCATCTGATGGATTAATTATCACAGCCAATGAGGATGTCACTCCAAGTGATTATGACCACTGGAATACCATCAACTACGAATGGTCAGATCCTTATCGTGGCAACCGTGTAAGAGAGGTGTTAGCTCAACCCAAAGAGCACAGCATGATGGATATGATGCAACTTCAGACGGACTATCTATCCATCCCAGCACGACAGCTCGTCGGACTGCTCGAAAACTTAGAGAGCGATAATGAGAAGGTGCAGATGGCTATTGATCGCTTGATGACTTGGGATCACAGCCTGGAAGCACATTCGGTGGAGGCTTCCATATACCACTCTTGGGAATCAATATTGCGCACCAAGCTCTGGGAAATGATGGTCCCTGATGAAATCAAAGCGTATATCACCTCGATACAGCATAAGAGAATTATGGATTGGGTCATGAATCCTGATGGTAAGTTTGGATCGGCTCCAATAGCTGATCGAGACCTATTTTTACTGCAAGCCTTGGCAGAGGCCATCGAGGAGTTGGAGCTGAAGCTGGGTGATGATCAAGCATCATGGCAGTATGGCCAAGAAGCGTTAAAGCATAGCTATCTCAGTCATAATATGTCTGGTGTGCTTAGCGATTCTCTGAGCAATATTCTCAATGTCGGTCCCATGCCGAGGGGAGGCGACGCCTATACAGTCGGCTCGACGGGGTATGCCTTACAGCAGAGATCAGGAGGCACCTTCAGAGTGATCATCGATACAGGCGATTGGGATAAATCAGTGGCGACCAACTCTCCTGGGCAGTCGGGCGATCCTAATAGTCCGCATTATAATGATCTATTTGATAATTGGTCTCGAGACCGATACTTTCCAATGTTCTACAGCCGAGAAAAAGTAGAAAGTGTAGCAGATTATAGATATGTGTTGAAGCCTTAGTGCTCAATAACTGAGAACTTTCTCGCTAACCTGTTAACTCCTTATCGCACTAATGTACAAGTAACAACGTGGCCATCCTTTGTATAGGCGTCTAAGTTGCCATTACTGCGGGGGATATAGTATTCGCCAAGCTCACTGTCTCTCACATAGATTTTACCTCCTTGTTGATACAGTTCTTCGGTTAGGACTTGCCCATTTTGATAGCTCACACGATTGAACGTTTTTCCGCCGCTCTCATACATTTGTATTTGTCCTTGAACGTCATTAAGTGCAAAGTTCCATCTACCAAGTGTTCTTTCGGCGGTATTCGTACTTGGCGTTGTCGTACCGGTAGATGTATTGTCAGGAATGTTGCCGTTGATGATATCATCTAGTGATGGAAGCCCATGCTCAGAGGAGTTATTTTGTCGCTGATTTTGTGAGTTCTGCGAAGATTGGCTGGAGTTAATCACGGTGCTGCCCTTTTCTTGTCTGTAGAAGATTTTACTGACGATCTTCCACTCATCATCAATCTTTAGTAGATGCATATAATCCATAAAAGAGAAGGTCGGATACTCGATCTCGATGTGTGCACTCGCTGAGTTGCCAGAAATGTCTATAGACTTGATCCTTGTAATACGATTTTGTCGAGGGCCAGGTGTCATATTTTCACTGAAGAACTCCAAAGCGTTGCTTTCCTGATAACCATCGGCTGTGATGTACTTCATGGTCGCATGTCTATGAAATGCGTTTGCCAGCTGGTAATAGTTGTTATTAGTGCCTCCTTCAGTATAAAAGGTCAGCGCTTTTTCGATAAGATCATATTCACTCTGTTGAGCCGAACCGAAAGAAGGAAGAAGTAGGATGATCGCAGCTATTTTGACAAATCTCTGAAGCATAGTTAGTTATGTTTAGGTCTCTAAGTTAAGAATAAGAATGTCTCTATGCTCTGATCAGATTGATCCTTACATCATCTGTGTATAAAGATGTCACTTAAGAGCCTTTATAAGATGATGTTGCTTCTTAGCCATTCCTTCTGGTCTTATCCGCTTCTTTCAAAAGCTGTTCTAAGCTGATTTTATCACCACTTTGAGAGGAGCTGGACGAACTGGAGCTACCATTCCATCCACTGCTACTGCCACTGCTTCCACCGGTGCTAATACTACCACCACCAGCTGACATCTGCTCTAGATGCTGCTTAAGTTGATCTATCAGTACATTCTGTCTATGGATGGTCTCTTCTTGCTCAGATATCTTATCGGCTTGCTCATTGACCTTTTCTAAGAGTTGATCAAATTTTTCATTTAAGTCAGAATTATTCTGTTCGGATCTGTTATAATCAAAAGTAGATGGTGAGTCAATGCCACTTCTGTCATCAGATGAACTGACATCTTCGAGTTTGCCTTTTATATTATCCCACTTCCCAGAATCCATTAAGTACTTAGAGCCGAAATATGCGATCGGCACAAATATGATTAGGAAGAATAGAAACCTGGCGCATCCGGTAGCCTTATACTTAGCCATGAATAGATTTTTTTGATACAACTAAGATATGACGATGTACGTTCAATAGAGGCATTTTTTTCTACAGTATGATGCTTTACTTAGACTAAATCGAACGTAATTATTTGATTACTTGTCAACAAGTGATTAAGTTTTAATACACCAGCTATTGACAAGGAATCTGTAATGGTGCCATCCATTACCATGGTAACCAAGTCATTAAAAGGCAATTTCTTGATGGATAGATCTTCCGTTGAATCAAAATCCGTCTCACCTTCTGTTAGCTGCTGTGCGACATAGACTAGGCCATACTCATCTGTTACAGAGTTGGAGGTATGAATGTCCAGGAGGTGTTGCCAGTGGTGTGCTTTTAGCCCAGTTTCCTCCTGTAGCTCCCTCTGAGCAGAAATCAAGGGATCAACATCTAGTTTGCCTCCACCCATTGGAATTTCCCAGGAGTAGCGGTCAAGTGTATATCTGTACTGCCCAACGATCCATGTGTTGAGCTGCTTATCGAGTGGTATTATGCCGATAGCGAGATTTTTGAAGTGCACTTTTCCATAGATGCCCTCGGTATTGTTAGGCGTAAGTACATTGTGATGCTCCACAGTGATCCAAGGATTGTCATATACTTGCTTCGAATCGATTTTTTGCCAGTTGTTAGCCATATTTATTACATAAGAAAAGGTCGCTATGATTATAACGACCTTGTATTTATACGAATGAAACACTGCGACAATTACCTATGATAGTCTCATTCGTTCTAATCTATAATATTCTGAGAATGATATCATTCTCATACTCTCTTCGTCCCACAGTTTGTTAGCAGTGAGCTTGATGCTGTCCCAGAAGGTGATCACGTTGGCATACTTGGTGAAGAGAGGGTTTTCCTTCATACACTTCTCAAGGTTATAATTAGGTATACGTGCACTTAAGTGATGTATGTGGTGTATCCCTATATTTCCAGTCAACCATTGAAAAATCTTCGGAAGTTTGTAATAAGATGAACCTCTTATCGCAGCTAATAGAAAGTCCCAGTTCTTGCGCCATCTCATATATCCTTCTTCATGTTGATGCTGCACATAGAAGAACCAAAAGGCAATGATGAAGAACGTAAATACTACAAACAGCTGAATAAAAAGAAATCTCTTCCAGCCTAATAGAAATGCTAAACCTCCGTACACCGCCAAAAGAAGTATGTTGTTGATCACTTGTGTGCGTCTGATTTTCTTCCAACTCTTCATCTTGAATGTTGGCCAGCGATTAGAGAATATCATATACCAAAAAGGTGCGAAGAAAAACAATACAAATGGGCTTCTAAACACTCTATAACCTAACCGCCCCCAGTATCCTCGATTGCGATATTCTTCGACAGTGAGAAAATCAATATCTCCTATATCTCGCTCTTCTAATTGGCCTGTGTGTCCGTGGTGATGATTATGAACCTTAGCCCAGTATTTAAAAGGGATTGTACTGAATAAGCTACAGACTATCCCAATTGCATTATTCCACTTTTTAGAACCTAAGAATGACTGATGACCGCAATCGTGCTGGATGATAAAAATCCGTACCAAGAAAAATGAATTGATTAGACCTAAGGCAATAGTTAAGATGATTGAATATGACCATGTGAAATACATCAACGCCCATAATGCCAGATAGGGCAAAAAGGTCGTGCATATCTGCAGTATAGCCTTCTTTTTATCAGGTTTCTGGTACTCCGATATAATATCCTTCCAATTCTTAAGCTTTTCGTGGATCTCTATTTCGAGAGCCTCCAATGATGCGGCACGTGTATTATTCTTCATAGAAGGGTAGTCAGTAAAATCAATTTCGACAAATATAACGAAGTCATGCACGTTGTGGTTTATTTCATCAGAGTACTTTTTGTCCGCCGACATAAGTGCCAATCACATTTATTAAGTGAATGTTCTCTATAGGTACGTCAAAAGGATTCTCTTCCAGAATAACAAAATCTGCCTTCTTGTTGACTTCCAAAGATCCGATTTTCTCATCCATATGTAACTGCCAAGCCGCATTTATTGTAACAGCTTTAATCGCCGATCGTAGATCAATCACCTGATCAGGACCTATCTGATGTCCCGATTGTGTCAACCGAGTGACTGCAGTGCGCACCGCAAGGAGAGGATCTGGTCGATACATTGGAGAGTCATTGTGGAGGGATAAGCGATGTCCTCGCCGTGTTGCATCACGTAGAGGCATCATGCGTGCCGTTCGCTCGGGACCTATAATACTTGAAGCCAGCGAATCTCCATAATAGTAGATATGGTTGATGTGAAAGCTTGGCGTGATGCCCAGGCTCTTCATCTTTGATAATTGTGCTTCAGTAACCAGAGCTAAGTGCTCAAATCGATGTCTTCCTCTAGATAGATCATAGCCACTATGTCTTAATGAGTCCAAGGTATTTATGGCGATCTGAGCAGCACTATCCCCCTGCACATGCAGTGACAATTGGTAATTACTGTCGAGGGTTGACTTGAATAAGGACTCATATATTGGTGTATAGTGCATGCTATGACCATGAGAATTCTCTTCAATGCCGAGTTTTTTATTCAGTGAGCTATTGAGATATGGCTCTCTCATCAGCATACTACCAGTATAGGGACTGCCATCAACCCAATATTTCTGCCCGAGCTTACTTATAGCCTCGTCATGATCACCATTGTTGTAATCATAGACCTTACCATTGCCCACATCATAGTAGAATAAGCGAAGTGTTAGAGGGTCATCCGCTGCAATATCCCTACATATATCGATCGGGTTAATTCCTGGCATTATACCGATTATCCCTGTTGCTCCAATTGTGGTTATACCTGCAGCGTTATATCTACTGTACATCTTGGCTACTTCAGTTTTTGCTTGTGATGTAGTCAAGGGTGGTAAAGTAGTGACCATAGGTATCACGGTGGAGGATTCTGTCGTCATACCTGTAAGCCTGTTATTGTTATCCCTTACATAATGACCACCACCTATGGGATCTGGAGTATCGGAGGTGATGTTAGCTTTCTTAAGTGCAAGGGAGTTAAAATAGTGAGTGTGCATGGCTTGAGTCATTATCCATACAGGGTGTCTACTTGTGATATTGTTGTCGATATAGTCTTTAGTAAGGCTAGGTGCCCCTTTCAGTTTGAGCTGGTCCCAGCCGAATGCAAGTACCCATTCTCCTTCAGGAATCTTTCGTATCTCACGCCTCAAGTATCTTAGTGCCTGCCAGGCACTCTTATGTCTATTTCCGCTGACATCAATCCAATTATACAGTGCTGTACTAGCGATCGGATGGGTATGTGGTTCTACAAACCCTGGCATCAAGGTCTTGCCCTCTAAGTCAATAACTCGAGTAGTCGAATCCTGCCAGCGTCCAATATTTTTATTGTTGCCGATATAAATGATGGAGCCATCTTTGACGGCCATAGTCTCGGCATAGCTGAAGTCCTGATCAACCGTAATAATCTGTGCGTTGTGTACGATTAGGTCTGCTTTCTTGACAGGCTCTTCGACACATGATGAAGAACCAAGAATAACTAGCCCTAAGATGACCAAATTAGCGAATGAAATTGAATGACGATGTCGTCTGTATATATAATGAATCACACAACCCAAAGCATCTGACAATGCGTATATGATATGCTTTGATATTGAGGTAAGTATGGTGGTAATCTTCATGAATTTAAATCAATTCACATCGGTTTTTCTAGCTCTGATAGGAAGCTCTATCAATAATAATAGATGGGATAATACCTAGCACCATTTAATTATGAATATTTTAGGTTTACACTTATCAGTCATGTCTTATGAGACGGAGGAAATTTATTCAAAATGCTATGTGGGCCTCTACGTTGCCCCTCATGATCAATGCATGCCCACAGCCTAAGGTTCACAAAAATGAAAAGACATTAGGTGTTGCGCTCCTGGGCTTGGGTAGTTATAGTTTAGGACAACTTGCACCTGCTCTGCAATTGACTAAGCACTGCAGCTTGGCGGGTTTAATAACAGGCACTCCAAGCAAACTACCTGCCCTGCAAGAGCAATATGGAATTCCTGATAGTCATGTGTATACCTATGATTCTATGGATGATATCGCCAACAACGATGATATAGACATAGTCTATATCGTGGTGCCTACTGCTCTTCATGCCAAATATGCCGTGCGTGCGGCGGAACTCGGGAAGCACGTATGGTGCGAGAAGCCTATGGCCATGAATACTGCAGAATGCCAAGCCATCATGGACGCGTGTCATAACAACAAAGTAAGACTAAGCATAGGCTATCGGATGCTACATGAGGCCAATACTCAGACACTTATCAGCTACAGAGATAGTAAACCCTATGGCAATATTACCTCTGTCTCAGCAGCAGCAGGATATCTGGGCGGCGGTGGCACCGGCTGGAGACATCAGAAAACCATGGGCGGTGGAGCACTCTATGATATGGGTGTATATACAGTCAATGGTATCCGATATGCTACAGGACTCCAAGTCAAGCGAGTAATTGAAGCGCAACACATACTCAATCGCCCAGAATTGTTCAAAGAAGTAGACGAGACTACTAGATATACCCTTGAGATGGAAAATGGACTCATTGCCCAAGGCTGGACTAGTGTTGGCGAAAACAGGAATAAAATACGAGTAGACTGCGACAATGGTTGGTACGAACTGAGCCCAATGCAATCCTACCATGGTGTAGTAGGGCAGACGAGCGATGGTATAAGTCTTGACACCTTCGTGCCTAATCAACAGGCCCGTCAGATGGATGATGATGCCTTGGCCATCTTAAACGATACACCCGTTATTGCACCAGGTAGCGAGGGATTAATAGACATCCATATTATCAATGGGATATTTGAAGCGGCCCGTACGGGTCAATCGGTAAATCTATAGAGCATGGCTAATCTTTATGAAAAACATATACTCCCTAGGTTGATCCATTGTGTATGTGGCATCAGTCCAGTGATGAAGCAACGAGTTAAGGTGGTCCCTCAAGCGACCGGTAAGGTGTTGGAGATAGGCGTAGGATCGGGTCTCAATCTCTCCTATTACAACAGTGATCAAGTGAGTCACCTCACGCTCTTAGATCCAACTCCCGCCATGTCTAAGTTGCAGGAGAGCATGGACAAGTCAGCGATATCTACAGAATTCATCGCTGCATCAGCAGAATCTCTGCCGATGGAGCATGATCAATATGACACAGTGGTGGCAACCTATACATTTTGTACGATTCCTGACCTCACCAAGAGCTTAAGTGAGATCCGCAGGGTACTCAAGCCGAATGGAAAACTCCTATTCGTGGAGCATGGACTGGCGCCCGATGAATCGGTCCGAAAGGTGCAACGTAGGATAGAACCTTTTTGGAAGCCCATAGCTGGAGGATGCCACCTCACTAGAGATATTCCAGTGCTACTATCTGAAGCGGGATTTGACGTGTCTGATCATGAGAGCATGTACCTGCCAGGTTGGAAGCCTGCCACCTACAATGTATGGGGTGTAGCAAGAACAGTGTAGGTATATAAAAGAAAAGAGCGATGACCTGCAAGACCATCGCTCTTATGAAGTTTATGTTGTAGTACGCAAGTTTAGTTGGCGTATCTGACCTTTACAGATTCTCCGATCCAGCATCCGACCTTCTGTGTGGTCCCTTGTTTTACACCTCTTAAGAATCCTTCTTCTTTTGGAGGAAAGCTTGAACGGTATCTTGATGCTTTTTCTTTAGCTCTATCAGCTATGCTTGGATCTAAGCTCGCTGCTTTATTATACTTGTCAACTGCGGCAAGTATAGCCAATCGTTGGTTCCAGCTGTCTCCACACGACCTTGCGGTTGTAGCATACATGTCTCCGATAAGGCTATATGGGTTACCGTAGTTTGGATTCAACTGAATTGCCTGACGAGCTTCTTTTCTCGCTTCGTTATATTGCTTCAGCTTTCTGAACATGATAGATGCCCGTGAGAAGTGATATTGCGCTTTCTTTGCATTATCGGTCTCACTGCCGATAGCCTCTTGATATTTATTAAGGGCTTCTTGGAAATTTCCAGCTTTATATGCCTTATTAGCGAGCAATGCCGGATTGTTAGCTTCAAATTCTGCGATTTTCTTCGCTTTGTCTTCAGCGGCCCATGTCTCATAAGTTTCTTTGAGCTCAAGCATGAACGGATCGCTATCATCTGTAGGGCATGCTCTTAACTTCAACAAGTTGTAAAGATTTCTCGCAGTCTCTGGATCTGGATTGTCTCTGTAGTCGTCTTCGTACTTAGACTTAAAGTATTCACAGTCGAAGATTCCTTTCTCAATCTCTACGAATGATCCATTCATCGCATCGATAGCTTGCTTATAAGCTGCGCCATACTTTTCATTGTTTGCGATATTATACTCGGCGATTTCATTGAGTGTACGGTGTACTTCTCTTGCTTGTACTTTGTCGATAGCTCCTTGCTGGAATTGATATACGGTAATTGCACCATAAGGAGCGAATACGATGTACTCTACATCATTACCACCAAGGTCTACAGCCTTCTGGAAGGCCACCAAATTGTCCTCATAAGGTGCTCTAAGCTGATAGTACATATCATATCCCTTACGGCCCATCAACCAACCGATGCGCTTGTTATAGCAATCTTGGTTATCACCACACTTAGCGAGGAAGATAGCCTGCTGCTCATAGCAGGTGGCTGCTTCGTCATATAACCTTTGGATATTAGCTGACAATTCTGCTTTTCTTGTTTCATCTGTTGACACCTCGTGCTCAGACATATACATCTTGATGCCGTCAGTATAGTGGAAGTCTCTCTTTCCATCAGCAGCTGGAGCTGCCTCATAGACTTCTTGCCATACGGGAAGTGCTTTTTCAAAATCGTTGCTCTTTACAAGGCTACGATATACAGAATGCTGACCTTCGAGATATTCTTTATTGGATGAGTCATTCCATGTTTCGCACTGTGCGATAGCCTGTACAGTGCCGATGGCCATAATTAATGCCAGGAGTGCAAAATTTCTAAACTTCATAATTAGTTGTATTTCCGTTTTATAAACCATTCCTTATCGTTGAATGTGAAGCCCATACTAAACCGTATGAATTCCTCAGACAACAGATCTCCTACAGACCGCTGTCCATAGGTAAAGCCTAAGTTGAGATTGGAAAACTTACGTTGCCAGGCAAAGGGCAGTCCAAATCCTAACGTTAGACCAAAATTATTTATACTCTGCCCATCGATGACCCTAGGGTCGTCTTGGACGTATGCTCCAAATCTATAACTCACCCGCTTGAGAAAACTATCATTGGACCTTGAGTCAGGTCTAAAATAACCTCCTACAGCTAATCGAGTGGTATTATCCAATTCTTCTGGAACAGCATCATTTCGATACTGAGACCAAAAAATTCTCTTGACATCAAAACCAACAGCAAACTTACTACTGTAATAGTACGTCGCCCCAAATCCAAGCTCTGCCGGCAACGTCCCCGTGCTCTCCACGCCATTAGCGACAAATACGGTATCGATCAAAATATCAAATGCCGATGGCACCAAAATATTAGTTTCAGCAACATCAGACACAATATTTAGACCTGTAGTAGATTTTGCCGTCACACCAAAAGTGATGATTTTTGGCTCCGTTAATGTGCTGGTATCTTCTATATCAGCTTTATTTATATAGTGCGTATATAAGGCACCAGCGTCCCAATAGAAGCCCCGAGCATTATAATCCTGTGTGAATACATTATCAAAAGCGGTGATCTCATCGGTGAAGTCTATGTTTCGGGTGAACTCATTTCGTCCAAATAGAAATCCAATGTTAGCACCTAAAGCAAAGCCCTCATAGTTGACGGCCGTCCCCCACGTAGCTTTCCAAAAACCTCCGGTGCCATTAAAGTTGCGATTGAATCTTCCAATATTTGGTAGACTGTCTTCACTGGAGATATCGTAGCTGATCGTTGATACAGGAGCGAGATTAACTCCCATACCCCAGTTATATTTAATCTCTTGATTGCCAAAGATCTGATCATTAGCTTTATTAAGTGGATTACGCAACGGAAACCCTAAGCTGAGGTAGGACAAGTTGCCAGACCAGATTGAACTGGTGTTCTCTCCTTCAGTTATGTTTGATCGTTGAAATTCGCTGCCAACATCAAATGCCGTCGCCGTTAAAAACGACAATGCCGCTGGATTTTCAAAGTTGAGGTGATTTTGCTCTACAAACGAGGCGTTGAGACCGCCCATCTGTCTTAGATGCATACCTCCTCTTTCGGAGAGGTCCCCTATACCAAATCTCGAGAAAGGTGAGTTAATATCACCTTGCTGGCCATAGACCATTGCTGTAAACAGCAGAAAAATATATGTACTAACTATTTTCGGCATAGGTTATCTACCTTTTCAAAAGGGCTGCAAATATGACGTTTTCATGTTTTTATACCAAGAGTAGCCTCTGATAATATAAGCAGCTCTAATTCAATTCGCTGTAAAGATGCTGTGATCGCTATTTTTGATACAGCATGTGAGTCTATTTAAGACGACTTTAAGACTATTATGTTAGTGCTTAAAGTGCCGTATACCTGTATAAACCATAGAAATGTCGTGTTCATCACAATAGTCGATGCTCAATTGATCATTGCGAGATCCTCCCGGCTGTATTACGCTCTTAATTCCTGCCTTATGTGCAATCTCCACACAATCTGGAAATGGAAAAAATGCATCTGATGCCATCACAGCGCCATCTAAGCTGAATCCCATTCTAATGGCCTTGTCTATAGCTTGCTTACATGCGTCCACTCTAGAGGTCTGACCACAGCCCATCCCTAAAAGTTGATTATTGTTAGCTAATACAATAGTATTTGACTTAAGATGTTTAGCCAGTTTATTAGCAAACAGTAGTTGCGTCAGCTCATAATCTGATGGCGCTTTCTGAGTCTTGACTTCTAGATCTGCTGATTGTTCAATCTTGAGATCTGCGTTTTGACGGATATAACCACCAAGCAAGGTCTTTACCTTGGTCTGTTGTGGGGTTATAGCATTGCGCTTAAGAAGTACCCGATTTTTCTTTTTCTTTAATAATGCCAATGCATCTGCTTCAAAGTCTTTGGCAATTAGCACCTCGTAAAATTGCTGATCGATGCTCTCAGCGGTCGAAAAATCTATTACGCCATTGGTAATGAGTATTCCTCCAAATGCACTTATGGGATCACCAGCCAGTGCGGATTGGTAAGCTTCGAGCATCGTATCTCGAGTGGCTAAACCGCAACTATTGGTATGCTTCAGTATGGCGAAGGTGATATTCTCGCCTTCAAACTCGCGCATTAGGTCTATTGCACTATCTATGTCTACCAGGTTGTTGTAGGAGAGTTCCTTACCATTAAGTTTATCAAACTCTGCATCTAAATCACCAAAGTACTGAGCCTGCTGATGTGGGTTTTCACCGTATCGCAGCGTCTTGGACTGATTGGATGATATCTTGAGCACATCATCCTGTATATCATCGTTGATAAAATATTTGAAAATAGCCGTGTCGTAATGTGAAGAGATCTTGAATGCATCTGACGCCAAACTCTTTCGCTCTGCCAGAGTACTTGAGCCATTTTGCTCACTTAATATCCGACCCAATTCAGCGTATTGATCTTTAGAAGGCACTACCACGATGTCTTTGTAGTTTTTAGCTGCCGCTCTGATCAGAGATATCCCTCCTATGTCAATCTTTTCTATGATCTTGCTTTCATCATTTGTCTCCGCTACGGTTTCTTCAAAAGGATATAAATCCACAACGACCAAATCTAACTCGGGGATATCATATTGCTCCAACTGCTCCTGATGAGCGGGTTCGCGCTTGGCGAGTATACCTCCAAACACCTTTGGATGTAATGTTTTAACTCGCCCATCTAATATCGATGGATAGCCCGTAAGGTCTTCAACTCGCTTGACGGTAACCCCATTCTTTTCAAGATGTTTCTGTGTACCTCCCGTTGAGTAAACTGTGATGTTAAGACGTTTGATTTGTTCGATTATCTGTTCTAATCCGTCTTTGTGATATACAGATATTAGGGCACTAGTAATGGTCTTATTCATGCTCGACTATGGTGGTGTTTAACTGCACTTTTTTTAACGGCGTCAAAAGTAACTGAAATCTATAGTAATTAAGAATCCTTTTTGATGCGGAGATCCAGTATGTTGCCCATGGCATAACAGTGTCTGCATCGAGGCTCATATTTATCTTTTTCACCGACAAGTACTCTATCACTTTCTTCTGATATGCGATAGGAATGCGTGGCGAGATTTCCGCAGTGCGAGCAGATGGCATGCACCTTAGTTACGTACTCTGCTATGGCCATAAGATTAGGGATTGGCCCAAAAGGGATTCCCTTATAATCGAGATCCAGACCTGCTATGATTACTCTCTTGCCGAGTAGGGCAAGCTTGGCAGAAATGGCAATGATCTCGTCATCAAAAAACTGACCCTCGTCAATACCGATCACCTGATAGTCTTGAGCATGCTCGAGTATAGAGCTTGATTCCTTGATAACAAGAGATGACATGCTCGTAGAGTCATGTGATACGACTTCATTGCTACTATAACGGTCGTCGGTGGCAGGCTTGAATATGATGATCTTTTGTCCAGCAAAATTGGAGCGCCTCAGTCGTCTGAGTAGTTCTTCTGTTTTGCCTGAGAACATACATCCTGTGATGACCTCGATCCACCCACTGCGCTGACCTCCATACCTTGGTTCTAAGAACATGATTCAAATATTATCATAAATCTCAGAACAGCTTAATTTTTATCTATTGTATTATCACTCACGTCTAATAAACCATACTTTGCTATACTAAGATCATAACGGTACAGTTATGGTTAAAAGAATTGAATTATGGATTATAAGAGATCTAAGGCCTTACTCAAAAAGATAAATGTACTTCATGACAGCGCCATAGATTTTGAGGGAAGCATGACCTCGATGGAGAGAGATTTATTGCTTCAATATTTGAGAGACCTCTATGAAACGATCTTAGAGAATGAACATTCAGCCAAGGCTCCAACGAGTCGTGTAATAAGGGAACCAAGTGTTGCGCCATCGCCTGCACCACAACCAGTTATGGCACCAGCACCATCAGTACAACAGATAACAGAACCCATAAAGCCTGTTGTTAAGGAGAGCTCTGATGGTGTCACAGCAGTGCAGCCACAGCAGCCTGTCATAGAAGCAGTTAAGCCAGAGAGTGGAAAAAAGAAAGATCGATTAGCAGTGCTATTTCAAAATGACGATGCTCAGGATTTAAGATCCAAGTTTAGTTCTCTACCCATATCGGATATCTCCAAATCGATGGGTATAAATGACAAGATACTCACTATAAATGAACTCTTTGGCGGAGATCAAGGATTGTTTAATTCGGTAGTAGGCGAACTCAACGGTTTCAAAAGCTTCGATAAAGCAAAGGATTATCTCATTGGTGGAGTCGCTAAAAAACAGGGTTGGTACGAAGACAGTAAAAAAGATAAGGCTGCAACATTCATTAAGCTCATACGTCGACGCTACATATAACCTGCAATTACTTTAATGAGCGCCTCCTATAAAAAGATAATGTCTTACGTGATCGTACCAATCTATTTGGTATTGATACTATGGGTGATACATATCCTCAAGTTGACATTTAATCTCAATCTAAGTTCTTATGGAGTTATCGCTCGAGACTGGTCCGGAGTAAAGGGAATCTTCACAGCACCATTTATACATGGGAGCATACAACACTTGATGTCTAATAGTGTGCCTCTGTTTGTATTAAGCACGATGATTATCCTCTTCTACCGCAAGGTAGCCTACCAGAGTATATTATTAATCTATGTTATGACTGGCGCAGCGGTATGGATGTTTTCTCGTCCATATGTATCGCATATTGGGGCGAGTGGGGTAGTGTATGGATTGGTTTCATTTGTTTTTTGGTCTGGCTTGTTCAGACGAAATATCAAGTCTATTGTCTTGGCACTGATCGTCACTATATTATATAGCGGATATGCCCTGGGTGTATTACCTAATCAGAAGG
>CAZAXY010000089.1:2587-14507 GCA_964489125.1 uncultured Saprospiraceae bacterium | reverse complement strand
ATGCCTAATCAGTGACGATAGAATAAATTAAAACTTTGAGTAAGCTAACATAGAGGGTTTAATCTAAGCAGAATCGGAGCAAAATTTTCATAGTTAATGTGTCGGTGAGTAAATGCAGCTCTTATCAAGATTGAACGATATCTTAGCTATAGATATTATTAACTCTAACTAGGTAGAAGAATCACACTTTTTTAAAAACATAGCAACTAAATCTCCTCTAATAAGAGCTTATTATACTTAATCCAAGGTCCGATATCCTCTTTATAGTGTTTAATCATAACTCTTGATATCTGATTCATGTGATTAAGATCATGAATCGTCCATGTAGAAATCAGCTGCCTGAGAGTTACCCTTCCTAATTCTGGATGCATACCTTCTTTATCCAAGTCTTGCGTAGACAGGTTCCAAGATTTTAGCTTTCTAATATTCTCAGCTCGCAGCGACTTAAACAAATCCAGGAGCTCATCCATAGACTGTTGACTATATAGGTGCTCTTGAGCAAATCTATCATAGGGCTCAAAATTCTTATTCTCTCCATCGCCTAGAATAATCTCAGCTCGAGGAATCCAATCCGTCCGCTCTCCATGTATGAGGTGTCCAACAATATTATGCCCGCTCCAAGTATTGGGACCTTCATTTATACGATCCCAATTATGATGGCAATTACTCAACAGGGCGATATACACATCGGGAGTTCGCTGTAGTATCTCTATCGATTTGTTAAGGTTGAAATTCACTTTATGTCAATTCCTTTTCAACCAAAATGCGCTCCTCTGGAGTGTTGACATTCCTCATAAACGAGGTGTCCGATACTCGTATCATATTAATATCTGAGTTGATCAATACCTTACGTGGACAGCTATTCCCTAGTGCCAGGTATTGCAGCATAATAGGATAGGCTTTAGGCTCCCATAATGTAATAAGAGGTTCAGGAAAATTCGTTTCCGGATTATAGTAGCATGTTGCTACCTTACTTGGATCACGCTGCTCAATTAGCAGCCTTAAGTGTTCTTGTTTAAGCAATGGCTGATCACAAGCTGCCACCATCCAAGCGGCATTAGGATTACTCCTAAAGGCACTCAGAATGGCCCCAAATGGCCCCAACTCAGAGAAACTATCTGCTATAACCTGATCTGCTTCATTTTCAGCTGACCTTTTAGATAGATAAACCTCAGAAACACATGTTCTAAACTGCGCCACCATATAATCCTCTTGGGTAACACCATTATGATATCTGATTTGTGATTTGTCTGTTCCCATTCGTGTACTCTTACCGCCAGCCAGAACTAGACCATAAACGGTAGGTAATGCTATAGAATCTATAATAAGTGAAGAAATAGTATCAACATCAGCCATGTTAATAACAGGACATGATCTAGTAGCGTGATCATAGATAAACTCATAAGGTTTATCCATTCCATCCATCAACAGTATCGCTTTTACATCTGTCAATCGATCAATTTTTCTTTTGAGGGATTCTTCTTTGTCAGGATGAACAATAACCAACTGTGATTTCGCATCAAAATGATTGCTATTCACTATCGCTAGATCTACAGTTCGAAGAGCTTGTTTATTCTCCCAAGAATTTAACCTATGGTTCTGATCATACCTGTGATAGCTGATCATGTCTTTATATATCGGCATCTCCGACGGGGTGTTGCCGGATCCATGATCTGCATCGATATATGCGATCTGATATCGTGTGTTAAGTCGATCATAGATCTGCTGACTTAGAGATTCTATTATCGAGCAAGGCGCTCCAAGAATGCCGATCTCATGCCTCCCATACTGTTCAAAAGTAGGCTTAGCAAGTTTTGGATGCTTAAGATGATTAGCGCTCATAATCAGATTTACCACCAGTTTTTTTAATTAGTCTGGTTGCCTTAATAATGATATTCTGGCTGAAGCCTTTGCACATATCATAGATAGTCAATGCTGCCACTGATGCTCCCGTCAATGCTTCCATTTCAACTCCTGTCTTACCTTCCACTTTTACTTCACAATTAATAACTACTTGGCGGTCATCATCTATTGAAATATCGATATTAGATTTTGTAATCGGCAATGGATGACACAATGGGATCAACTCACTTGTTTTTTTAATTGCCATGATGCCAGCGAGTATAGCGGTCTGAAAGACGGGACCTTTTCTGGTGCTGATCTCGTCATTGGTTAATAAGGCTACTATCTCATCTGGAAGTTGGACAATTGATTGGGCAATAGCAGTCCGTTGCGTGACGGACTTGCCTGACACGTCGACCATAGTTGGCACTCCTTGTGAATTGAGGTGTGAGAAGTTCTTAGACATGATTTTGAGATTTTCTTATTAAGCCCCTAGCTACGACTTGTGCATAGAGATACCATCTCCGACAGCTAGCTTTCCTCCTGAAATAACTGTTGCGGTAATACCTCCATGGCCTCTCATTGCATTATAACCTCCTGCGCCAAGGTTTTTTTCCATTCTCGAGCATGGCACACAGTAACCAGTGCCCTTGAGCACTATTCCATCCCCCAACTTTATTTCTTGATCATGAAGCGCTAGTAGATTAATACCACTTACAACAATATTCCTGCGAAGATCCAAGGGACTAACTGATTTATTCATTACTGACGCTACCAGATCAATATGTTCTTTTTGGATGAGCGTCACCATTCTTTTGCCTCCTTTGCGAGCATTGTGATCACCAGTCAACCCAGCCTCCACGGTAATCTCTGCCGAAGTCACGGGAGATAGATCTGCTTTCTTAATTGGACGCAGGCCTATCCATTCTATCTTACCTACTTGAGGCATGGTTGATTTGAGCTCAGGAATAGTCTTCATGAATTAGTAATTATCTCTTGTGAAGATATAGATAATAGACACAATGATTCCCTCAAAAAAAATCTGCCCCCCATATCACCAAGAGGAGCGCATCATACACTTCAATCGTTTGATATAATCTATATAGCTGCTTGACCTCCCTTAATTGAGAGCTTAAGACCAATCTCGTTATTGATTGCTTTATCTCCGAGGTTGTCAAAGAATGAAGCCGAACCATAATTTACTCCCCAATCCGTCCTATTAATAGTGAATTGCCTAGTAGATAGATCTACTCGATTATTACCCACTGACGTCTTAGCATCAAAACCTACTTGCTTAGTCTGATCCCTTATTGTTAGATTGCCATAGATAGTACTATTGACATCATCTATCATTTCCAGGTGGTGTACCACCTTAGTAATCTCAAAGGTTGCCGTAGGGAATTTCGCCACATTAAAAAAGTGATCTTCCTTTCCGGCGGCAGTGCCTTTGAGATGTGCTTCAAGATTGATTTTGCTGTCACCATTCAGATCGGTCACTGTAATCGAGTTCATATCAATTATGAAGGATCCACCAGTGATGGTTTTATCCTTGACAGTTACGCTACCGCGGGCAAGATTAAGTACCCCATTATGAGAAGCACCTGTAACTTTAGTAGCTTGCCAGCTTATCTTGCTGTCATCAGTATTTATTACCACAGTCGTGCCCATAGATTCAACTACTTCTTTTGCTTCGGTTACCTCTGCTTTCTCGCCAGCAGTTTCTTTACAACTGCTCAGAATGAGTCCAAACGCGGCTATTAATAATATTAGATTCTTCATTTATGTATGTTAATTAGTTCACAATGTCAGTGTAAACAGATAACTCCTAATTTAGTTATCAATTATATTGCTCTTGAGTGTTATAACTGTAATTTCAGGGTACATTCCTACCCTGCCAGGAAAGGCTAATAAGCCAAATCCTCTATTCACATAAAGTTGTTTCCCTCCTTCAATATACAGGCCCATCCAGTGTGGATATCTAAACTTGACAGGGCTCCACTGAAATGATCCAAGCTTAATCCCAAACTGCATGCCGTGAGTATGGCCGCTGAGTGTCAGGTCTATAAATCTATCATGGCCCAGAACTCTGTAGCGCCAATGAGATGGATCATGTGTCATCAATACTGTGAATAGTTCTTTATCAAGGCCATCAACTGCTTTATCTAGATCTCCACGTTTTGGAAAAAACCTCCCATCTCCCCAGTTTTCCACACCGACAAGAGCAAAAGAATCTGAATCAGTGTTGATCAAGACATGCTCATTCAATAACAGGCTAAATCCCATGCTATGAAATTTAGATTTGAGGTCAGCCCAATAATGCTGCCTGAGATCAGCTGCTCTGGGGAAGCCTACATAATCGTGATTTCCCAGTACGGCATACTTGCCGTATGGCGCTGTTAATGAGGCAAAAGCATCGATATAAGGATCTATTTCATCCTTATGCCGATTTACTAAATCGCCTGTAAAAAGAATCAAATCCGCTTGTTGTGCATTGATAAGATCTATCCCTCGCTTGACCTTAGCTACACTATCCCATGTTCCAGCATGAATGTCTGAAATCTGTACAATTCTCAGCCCGTTTAATCCTCCATCGACCTTGTCAGAGTATACCGATACTTCTTCTATTTGATACTTATATTTTCCAAATATCACTCCATAAAGCATAGCACATGATATGGCACCAGCTACGATGTAAGCGACTAAATATATGATGCTCGGAAGGCCATACGATGACCCCAATGAGCCAACTAAAGCAGCGCATATCCCTATGATTAACATAATTAAAAACAAGACAAACTTGGTGCTGAGGAAAGAAAAGGCGCTACCTGTCATCAGGTTGAAGAATGGAGAGCGAGGATGTTTTTGATATCCATAGCTCAAAATCGCATATCCCAATGAAAAGTATGCGATTGCAACGAATAATACCCAATAGCTGGCATGAACGATCTCTGAGTATTGCCCTGAAGTACCTGCCAAGTTTGATAGGATTACAACGTCTTGTAAAGCAAACAGCCCTATCAAAACAATTAATCCTAAAATCCGACTCATGTATGCGAAACTGTAGTAGTTTTAAAAGAGTTGCAAATATGAACAAGGTCTATCAATAAATAAGAAATTATGCCCAAAACTCATTTTTCTCAAGAATCTATAAATTTCTATAGCGATTTAAGAGAGAACAATAATCGTCCATGGTTTCAGGAACACAAAGGACGATATGAACTCGTAAAAGAAGAATCGAAGGACTTCTTAGGAAATGTCGAAGACACTATGAATAAGCATGACGACATCGAACGTTCTAAAATATTCAGAATATATCGTGATGTCCGTTTCAGCAAAGACAAGACTCCATACAAAACCTCAATCTCGATGTCTTTTCATCGCCGGAAGCCCGCACTTAGAGGAGGGTACTATGTGCAGATAACTCCTGATGATCAGTCTTTTATCGCTGCTGGATTCTGGAATCCTGAACCTTCTGATCTAAAGCTGATTCGTCAGAACATCGATTTTGACTATCAAAATTTTAGAAAAGCCATAAATACTCCATCCCTTGCTAAAGTCTGGGGGAAGGTGCAAGGTGATCAAGTCAAAACCTCACCAAAGGGTTATAGTAAAGATCATCCCGCAATAGACCTACTCAAGCATAAGCAATTCATATTTACCAAGGCATACTCGGATCATGATGTGACCTCTCCAGCATTTGTTGAAGACATTTCAAAATCATTTCGGGCTATCAGACCATTTTTTGATTACATGAGTACAATCTTAACTCATGATCTAAATGGGGAACCTCTTTATTGATGGCCGATAGACTAGGTTATTGTGCTGTCTTTCAATTAGTTGCATCAAAAAAATGATCCAATTTTATACATAATTCCATTCCTCTTTTGTATTATGGGGACACAAAGTGAGTAACTAATGGAAGATCTTGAGTTAATACGGGGCTTAAGACTTAGAGAAGATGATGCAATCGAAACATTATACGACTTGTACGGATCGGACGTCTATTACCTGATTTCGAATATGGCGACAGGTAATACGTCAGAGCTAACTATAATGACATTCGAGTCATTCGCCCAATCTATATCAGACTATGACCCTAAAACTCAAACACTTTGGAGTGCGCTAATGGGCTGTGCAAGAAGAGTAACCCAAAAACATAGAGCATCAACAAATGCTCTTATCAATCTTGAGGAAAGTGTAGTACAAGTAGACAAGCCTATACTCAATAGTAGTTACGCTGAGATAATTGATAGAATATTTTCGAAGGGCATGTCGCTTGCCGAAGTCTCTAAGTATCTTAACATCCCTCACTCTACTGCAAGGACTCGATTCAGGCTTGCTATTAATTCGCTTAAGAACAAGTACAACAGCGATGCGGGTAAATTCTTAGGCATACTGTTGATCACACAACTGATATTCTTATGAATCTGCAGGAGATCAGAGTGTCAGGGCTTTTAGAACAGCATGCCATAGGAGCACTAGATGCAAATGATAAAGCCTTAGTGACAAGAGCCATAACTGAATTCCCTCAGCTCAAAAAGGACATCATTCTAATACGTGATGTATTGAGAGAATATCACAAGATGGCAAATACCGCGCTACCTGCTGAATTGAAAAGCCAGGTCTTGACTGCATATCAGAGTGTATCACCACTAACCACTCCACGAACAATCAGCAGTCCGACTCATAAACCAGTTAAGAAAAATGCTAAATCAGCATCAAAGAATCAGATTCCTTGGAGTTTTATTTCTGGGGCCTTGGCCGCCCTTTTTGCCTTAGGGTGCATTGCTATATACTTCATAGATCGATCCAAAATCAACGGATTTAAGGATAAAATTACTAAGCTTGAAGGTTCTGTCTCATCTAAAGAGGGTGAAATCAAATCATTAACAGCACAGCGAGACAGTCTTGCCATTCTAAGCAACCCGAGTAATCAATGGTCGTCATTAAAGCCCAGTTACAGGTTTCCTGATGCTCAGGCTTATGTGATCAAAAATATTGCGAACAATTCTTCTTATGCCAAAATCAATCAGCTCCCAGATCTTCCAGAAGGCAGATCGCATCAGTTGTGGATTCAAGATGCCACTGGAATTTATGAGCAACTTCCTGTAAGCGTAGAGAGTCTAAGTAGCGGATTTATGAATCCTATAAAAATTCCGATCAAAGCGGTAAGGCTAGTTATCTCTATACATAGGGACAATACCGAATATCCTCCCTCAGCACGCACCATTGTTGGCACTATCGAACTGTAATTAAACAAAAACACATTTTAGAACTTAATTTTTTGTGAAAACCTGGGATTTCGCATGATTCGGTTAATCACTTAGATGGTTATCGTGTTATTAATTTGCGCTATCAATTGAAAATAACAATTTAAGGACTACTATGTATTTCAACGAAGAACATAAACTATTTAGAGAAGGCTTCAGAAGTTTTCTTAACAAAGAGGTTGTGCCACATATTGATGCTTGGGAAAAATCTGGAAAGATTGATAGATTCATCTGGGATCGATTTGGCGAGATGGGCTATTTTGGCATCAACTATCCCACCGATTATGGTGGCTTAGACCTTGATCTTTTCTATACTGTCATTTTTCTAGAAGAGCTGCAACGCATTAACTCGGGAGGATTTGCTGCGGCCATGTGGGCGCATGCTTATCTGGCTATGTCACACCTGAACTTAGAAGCGAGCAATCCACTCAAAGAGAAATACTTAGCTAAAAGTATATCTGGCGAGATGATAGGATGTTTATGCATAAGTGAGCCATTTGCAGGATCTGATGTAGCTGGTATGCGCACCTCGGCCATCCGAGAAGGAGACAGCTATATTATCAATGGCTCCAAGACTTTTATAACTAACGGGGTTTATAGTGATTACTTAGTTGTGTCAGCCAAGACTCATCCCGACCAAAAGCATCGGGGAATCTCCATGTTTTTAGTTGATCGAGAGACACCAGGTCTTTCTGCCACTAAACTTGACAAGCTCGGATGGCGAGCATCGGATACTGGAGAAATTTCTTTTGATAATGTTGTTATTCCAAGTTCACATTTATTGGGAATTGAAGGAAACGGATTCGCATACTTGATGCAACACCTTGCATTAGAGCGGCTTATCATGGGCATCAATGCCCATGCACGAGCAGAATATGTACTTGAGTATGCGACGCAATATATGAGTGAGAGACAGGCTTTTGGGAAGCATCTCAATGAATTCCAAGTACTCCGACACAAGGTAGCCAAGATGGCAAGCAACATCGAAATGCACAAAGTTTTCAATTATAACATCACCCACAGATTGAATAACGGAGAGTACGTTGTAAAGGAGGCCAGCATGTCTAAACTGCTATCTACTAAGATGGCCGACGAAGTAGTTTATGATTGTCTTCAGATGCTCGGTGGATATGGATATATGGAAGAATATCCTATGGCAAGGTACTTCCGAGACAGCAGGCTTGGACCTATCGGTGGAGGCACCAGCGAGATCTTATGCGAAGTAATTGCTAAGATGGTACTTGACAAAAAAGTCTACGAAAAAGCTGCTACTTAAACGCTAAATTCAAGAAGTTGAAGATAATTGAATGTCCACGGGATGCAATGCAGGGTCTGCACCCATTTATTCCTACACAGGATAAAGTGGAGTATATCAACTTATTATTACAAGTAGGATTTGACACCTTGGATTTTGGAAGTTTTGTTTCTCCAAAGGCAATTCCACAGATGAGAGATACTGGAGCGCTTGTTGGTCAGCTCAACTTAGATGGTAACAAAACCAAACTTTTGGCTATAGTCGCTAATCAGCGAGGAGCTACAGATGCAGCAGCCTTTGAGGAGATTGACTATTTAGGGTATCCTTTTTCTATATCAGAAACATTTCAACTCCGTAACACTAATGCCACCATCGAGCAATCTTTGGAACGTGTAAAGGTAATCCAGGAGATATGTATCAATCATAGCAAGACTTTAGTCATCTATATCTCAATGGGATTCGGTAATCCATATGGCGATGAGTGGAATGTTCATGTCGTACAGCATTGGGTAGAAGTATTGACCGGATTAGGCGTAGAGATCATCCAGCTCTCAGATACTGTAGGAGTTGCTCAATCTGACAGTATATCCTATTTATTCAAACATCTGATACCAGCTAATCCAGATACTGAAATTGGTGCTCATTTTCATACCACGCCAACAACATGGCTTGAAAAAGTACAGAGCGCATACGACAATGGTTGCAGAAGATATGATGGTACTATCAGAGGTCTAGGAGGTTGTCCGATGGCCCAAGACAGCCTAGTAGGAAATATGCCATCTGAACACTTAATCCAGTTTGCCCAAAATCAACAGATCGACCTTAACTTCAATTTAGATGCCTATAATGAAGCCGTCAATATGGCTCAAAAACTAATGATACATTGATCATTTCATAACTTAGTCGTGATATCACCATTGTATCAATGAGGAGATCTTATTTCATCACACAACTCTTATAATCATGCCTCTTAATAAAGTGGTTTCAGATGTACATACTGCCTTAGATGGTGTTGCTCATGATATGACATTTATGCTCGGTGGATTTGGCCTATGCGGCATTCCAGAAAACTCCATAGCGGAACTGGTTCGTCGAGGCATATCTGGACTTACATGCATCAGTAATAATGCCGGAGTAGATGATTTTGGTTTAGGCCTACTACTACAGAGTCGTCAAATCAAAAAAATGATATCGTCCTATGTAGGCGAAAATGATGAGTTTGAACGGCAGATGTTGAGTGGAGAATTGGAAGTAGATCTAATTCCTCAAGGCTCTCTTGCCGAGCGATGCAGAGCGGGTGGAGCAGGGATTCCTGCATTTTTTACTCCTGCCGGCTTCGGGACAGAAATTGCCAAAGGAAAAGAGGTACGCGAGTTTAATGGCAAGCCTCACATTTTGGAAAGTGCTCTGACTGCAGATTTTGCATTTGTAAAAGCGTGGAAAGGAGATACTGCAGGAAACCTCATATACAAAGCCACTGCGAAGAACTTCAATCCCATGATGGCTATGGCTGGCAAGATCACAGTAGCAGAAGTCGAAGAACTTGTGCCTGCCGGTCAACTCGATCCTAATCAGATCCATACTCCTGGAGTGTTCGTGCAACGGATATTTCAAGGTGTCGATTATGAAAAACGTATAGAACGAGTTACCACAAGACCTAAATCATAACTTATGCTCACTAAAGATCAAATCGCACAGCGCATAGCACAAGAATTGCAAGATGGATGGTATGTCAACCTTGGCATAGGTATTCCTACGCTTATAGCTAATCATATCCCAGAAGGAATCAATGTCGAGTTTCAATCTGAGAATGGCATCTTGGGTATGGGACCATTCCCCTACGAAGGCGAAGAGGATGCGGACTTAATAAACGCAGGGAAGCAGACCATTACAGCATTGCCTGGAGCCGTCTACTTTGATAGTGCGACGAGCTTCGCAATGATACGTGGACAACATGTACAACTCACTGTCTTAGGTGCGATGGAGGTAGCTCAGAATGGTGATATCGCAAATTGGAAAATACCCGGCAGAATGGTTAAAGGTATGGGTGGTGCAATGGACTTAGTGGCCTCGGCAGAGAATATCATCGTTGCGATGATGCACACCAATAAGAAAGGTCATTCTAAGCTGCTTGAATCTTGCAGTCTGCCACTAACCGGCGTCAACTGTGTAACGAAAATCGTCACCAATATGGCGGTACTCGAAGTGAGAGATAATGCCTTTCATCTTATAGAGAGAGCACCAGGTGTCTCAACTCAACAGGTTAAAGATGCCACAGCAGGTAGGCTCGTTGTTAATGGTGATATCAGAGAAATGAACTTATAACATTCTGAATAAACAGTTACGTGTTTTGCAATAGGCTATTGATCACTACAGTTAGCGATATCTAAAAGGAGCTCTCCACCCTGTTCTACCTCAAAATCAGCCATGATCTCTAAGAACTGACCTGCTCTCAGTTGAATAATGGTTCCTGCCTCGACTGTTACTTCTCCTTGAGATTCTATAAAATCTCTCACATATCTATCAGTACCATCTGGAATTGCTATTGGAGAAGAAGTTCCGTCATAAACAAGGATGATATCGCTACATGGACAAGCTGCACAGAATGATCCTCCACAATCTATGCCGTCTTCATCACCGTTTTGTATGCCATCATCACAAGTAGGGCAAACTGGGCAAGCAGATCCTCCACAATCGATTTCTACTTCGTCGCCATTCATAACGCCATCCATACATGTAGCGCATGGGGCACATAAGGAGCCTCCGCAGTCGACTCCTACTTCGTCGCCATTCATCACCATATCATCACATGTTACACAAGGTGGGCAAATTGATCCGCCGCAGTCAACCCCCTCCTCATCACCATTCATTATCATGTCGTCACAGGTAGCATTAGCAGGAACTACTCCACATAATTCTAAGGTCCATGAATCTAAAGAGCCTCCATCCTGACTAGCTCCATCTGAAACTGTTAATACCCAAGTACCGGCCAAATCTTCACCATTAAAAACTGAAAATGCCTCTGATGGCGCATAGGTGCCTCCATTCGGAGGACATGGTAATACATCTCCGTTATCGTCAAAGTCACCAATGATATTATCTTCATTATTACATGGAGTAGTAAATAGTGCTGCTGACGTTCCAGTCTGCACATGCGTGATGGTCGCTGTCAAATCAGCTATCCAAGTATGCTGAATGTCTATGTCCAAAATATTCAAATCCGTGATAACCCCTGGGTCTGTTATGTTGAGCGTACTAGTGATAGTAGGAGTACCTGAATCGGAAATAGCTATAGGCGTGTCACTACTTGCGAATGACAAACAAGCAATATTATCTGTCTGAAATCTAAATATCTCACTCGTTGGGCCAGCACCACATTCATTAGATGGTGTCACTCTCCAAAAATAAGTAGTCACCGTGTTTAATGGCCCCCCTGTATAAGTATTTGAGCTTATAGTAGCTGTCTCAATGATATTACTAAATGAAAGATCCGTAGCAATCTCAATTTCATACCCTCCTGCAATATCTGTCCACTCAAATATTGGATTAACAC
>CAZAXY010000089.1:0-2487 GCA_964489125.1 uncultured Saprospiraceae bacterium | reverse complement strand
ATCTCAATTTCATACCCTCCTGCAATATCTGTCCACTCAAATATTGGATTAACACTTACGTCTCCAGAGAAGTCAGCAGGACTCAGTAGCGTTGTTGATGCTGCAAGTTGCTCATCAATGGCATACATGATAGATACCATCTCTGTATCAGAGCCGTCCGTAGCCATAATAGTTATGTTATGATCACCTGGTGTAGCACTGGTTATTCCAGCTAGGTTTAATTGATACGTACCGCTCGTTGATACATTATTACTACTGAATGATGAGTTAACACCGCTTGGCAAACCAGTGACACTAAAATTTACTGAGCCAGAGAATCCAGACGCTAAAACTAAATCAAAGTCTATAGAACTTAGATTAGTAGTGTTACACACTCTTATATCTGTTTCTGGCGCTGTCAATGTAATATCCGATAGCCCATAGCCATCGATAGTAAGTGTTCCCGAATTGATCGGATCTAACCAATCCATAAGTCGTCTACTTGGATCAGTAGTTCCGGCATTATCCCATGCAAATGAGAGTTTGCCATACCAATCATCTCTATCATTTCCACATGCCGCAAACCCGCCTGAAAGCATTCCAACTAATCGACCTGTAGCATTATCAAATAGAGCAGAACCAGATGATCCTCCTTCAGTAGTACCACTGTCCCAGTCCTCAACACGCCAGTGAGTAGCATTAGGATTGACGGCAGACTGGAGATAAGCCGTACTGGTCACGGGTTCATTCTCCATGGATATTTTTTGCATCACCAGCTGGGTGATGTATACCAGTAACTGATTGAGATATATTACCCTGTGCATCCCAACCAGCATAATAGACGTCGTATAAGTCAGAAGGGTTTTCGGATAACTCCATTAAGAGATGATCAGAATTCCGAATTGCTCCTCCAGGGTTACCATCTACATCCGCAAGCAAGGTCGCACCACTCGTCGTCTGAGTGTCGTCTGGCACTCCACTTCCACAATTTGGTCTTTCGAATCTCCAATAGACAACGACTGTATTGCTGAAACCGCAATGATTGGCGCTTAAGAACAGTGGACGTCGATCACCTGTAGTATTCGCAACGAGAGTGCCACTACAAAGTCCGCCACCAGCTATTGTCTTCCCCGCCGCTTTAATCTGATCTCGCCAAAGATCCCCTTGAGGACATTCGGAATCAATGTTACAGCCACCTGAATTACCGAGCTGATTATTATTCTTATCAAATATGGATCGGTAACCATGTACCACCATATTTATATGCAACCTGCCTTGACCCTTAACTGCAGCCGGCTCATAATACTCTATATACGTCTTTTCGCCATACACTAATGCTGTGCTAAAGCTCTTGTCAGCCTTATTGTTACGTGAAGTAAAAGCCCCTAAAACTTGTTCATATCCATCATTGTATAAAAACAACTTGGCTCCCTTTGGAAGATCATAAACATCATACACCAAGTTTATAGATCTAGCCTTGGGGGCGTTAAGAACTAATCTCCATAGCCTATCTCCATTTGGTAAATCTTCCCATAGTCCAGCATTCTCAAAGCCTAAATCTACTGTGTGCTCTATACCGAATCGATATGGAATTTCTATGATCTCATCATTGATGGCATCTTCGGCTTCAACCGTTGCCATGTCAATCTGGTCCATAGTTGCCATTGGCAGCACTGACTTGAGAGAACTCTTATTAAAAGAGTATGGCCTTCCTTTCTCACTAAGCTGTCCCGAGAGACATGTGACGGAGGCAAGAAGAATAAAATATGCGCTTAAGAGCTTAGAACAAATCTTCCATGCATTCATAGCAAATGTTACTTTTTCAATATGACTTCGGTGATGCGGATAGGTTGATAAACAGCAATACTTACGACGTATTTACTTTTTAAAGATACTTACAAAATAATGTCTATTTAAATTATGCTTGCTGTTAGAGCTAATAATCTTCACTCAACGATATCGTTACAACAAAAAAGGAGTTATAACATCGTTACAACTCCTTAACAAGTCGGGGCGGCAGGATTCGAACCTGCGACCCCCTGGTCCCAAACCAGGTGCGCTAACCGGACTGCGCTACGCCCCGAATAATTCTTTTTTTGTTGAGCATTAAATATGGCGGAGAGAGAGGGATTCGAACCCTCGTTACAGTTACCCGTAAACTTCCTTAGCAGGGAAGCGCTTTCAGCCACTCAGCCACCTCTCCTATATGTCTTCACATATGCATTTCATGCGGCGCCTTTTGAGCGGCTGCAAAGATATATATTCCTATTTGGATAGCAAATATGCCGCTCACTTTATAGCGCTATTTTATTATATCGAAATAGCAATAATGCGTCTTCTAACTAAAAATGAAGGTGTGAAAAAATAAAAGAAAACAAATGTCAAAATTCTTGGATATGTTCCTCATAAAGTATTTCTTTACAGCACGTTTTCATCATTAGATCCATATTGGTCATTTCTTTTTCTACCTGAGAAAGATAATAATGGCCAAGAAAATCGGGGCTGTCT
>CAZAXY010000088.1:0-14789 GCA_964489125.1 uncultured Saprospiraceae bacterium | reverse complement strand
TATCCATACCCATACTCATCGTATCCATACCCATCGTCATCGTATCCATATCCATACTCATCGTATCCATACCCATACTCATCGTATCCATACCCATATCAGGATCAAAACATACATCGCCTGACAATACTCTCTCAACTAAAACTGCGTTAGTCAAATCGAAACATCCAATAATATCATCAAGGTTGCCTCCAACCTGTAAACCAGAAACAGAACCTATAAAGCTGAGATTCCATAATGAGCAGATTCCCACTCCTACTGAATCAAAATCGAAAACTTCAGGTGAGGTAGGTAGCGCAATTATATTGCGATTTTGATCCGTTACTATCCATACTCCAGTACCACCATTTTGACCAGTGAGTACCACGTCTTGTACGAAATCTGGCTCGTCATCAACGCAGAACACATAAGGACCTCCTACAAGCTCTCCAGCTTCAACCGCAGAGCGTCTAACACTTATAAAATTTGACAAGCCAAAGCATCCTTCCAAATCTGCTATATTTCCACCTATTCTCAATCCAGTTAGGTTATTTGTAAAACTTAGGTGGCTCACGAAGCACTCTCCTATATCAAACCCATTAAAATCTATAACCGTGGGATCATTCGTCACCGCAACAATCACTCCTACGTGGTCAGTAATCAACCATCTGCTATTGGGACCAACATTATCTGTAAGTGTCAAGCCACTTATGAAGTCTGGTTGATCGTCCTGACAAAACTCGAAAGGCCCACCTGTGACAACGCCCCCATTTGGTTGTTCTGGCCCCTCGAAGACTACTCTAATATCGTCGAGGTCCCAAACTTTGAATTCTGCTAGGTTACTGACGGCACAGTAACCTAAAAGCATAAATGTAAATGTCGCTGGTTCCGAAACGATGAAATCGTCGGTTTCCTCAAACACAAAAGATTCTAAAGTCCATCCTTGCGTTGTAGGATTTTCTGTACTTCTAAATATCTCACGGCCATCTCTAAGTACTCTAACACCATATAATGTCGGATAACCATTGATTCCAGTACCCCCATTAACAAATGTGTACATCTGTGGAGCCAACTCATAAAAATTGAGCTCTGTTAGGCGTACTGGTTCCTCCCCTAATGGGACCACGCTGATATCAAAGTTTACCGATTTATTAGTTAGTGGTTGATAATCACATGTGCGACGTGCAGATACACACATCCCTTGTGTGCCTACATATACTCCTGGAGTACAAGAGTGTGGGTTAGCTCGACCATCATTGCGATACAGGTGACCGCCTACTACAGAAATATCTGCAAATGATTGTGGCGTAATATCGGCTGTAAATTCAGAATAGTCTCTGCTGGTCTCACCAGGTATTACAGATAGACATTCCTCTAAATCAAAGAGAACAGTTGCCTCTTGTGTTCCACCACTTCCACCATTAAAGGCGTATAAATGTGACAATGAGAATAACAGGAATGTTGAAGTCACTAGACTTATAAGAGTAGCTTTCATTTTCAGCCTTTAAAATTTCATAATAAAGAGCCGTAGATATCGTCAATGACGAATCTTATGCTCCTTCTAATCAAACTCAAGGCTTGGAGCTAACAAGGTTAACCATGCAAAAATAGAAAAATGAATTAATAATTTTACACAATATGCACTATATGAGCATATAATACATATAAATATTATTTAATATGTTTTTCTCGTTTTATTTAAAAGAACATCTTCTTATAGCTTCAAGACCAGCTTACCCATTTTCTGGCCATTGAACAGTTTAAGAAATACTTCATGAAAGTTTTCCATTCCTTCATAAACATCCTCCTTGCTTTTCAACTTGCCTAGAGCCATCCACTGTCCCATCTGCAATGCGGCCTTATCATAGTCTGCAGCATAATCCATCACTACCATACCAGTCATGGACGCCCTATTCACAAGTAAAGAAAGGTAGTTCTTGGGGCCATTTACTGCTTCTTTATTATTGTATTGCGATATAGCTCCGCATATTACAATTCGTGCATTTCTACGGATCTGAGTCAGTGCTATATCTAGAATATCTCCTCCAACATTATCAAAGTATACATCTATTCCTTTAGGGCATTCTTCTCTTAATCGTTTATAGACGTTTTCATTCTTATAGTCAATTGCCCCATCAAATCCAAGCTCGCTAGTAATGTAGTCACACTTCTCGGGTCCTCCAGCAATTCCAACAACGTGACATCCTTTAATCTTAGCTATTTGGCCGACGACGCTACCTACGGCACCAGCTGCTCCAGACACTAGGACTCTGTCCCCTACTTTAATCTTCCCGACTTCTAATATTCCGAAGTATGCAGTCATACCAGGCATTCCTAAAGTGCCTATATAACATGGCAATGGTGCCAAATCCGGTTTAACCTTATAGAAGCCTTTCTCGTCACCAACAGCATATTGTTGCACTCCCCCCCAACCTGAAACATACTCACCAACCTTGAAGTTAGCATTCTTGCTCTCTACAATTTTTCCAGCAGTTCCTGCACGCATGACCTCTCCTATCTGCACTGGTGGGATATAAGACTTGACGTCATTCATCCAGCCTCTCATAGCCGGATCAAGTGATACATACATCTGCTCTATTAGAAATTGCCCATCCCCAATTTCTGGCTTTGGATTTTCATCGAGTTTCCAAGTATCCTGATCAGGAATCCCAATTGGCCTTTTCGCAAGTATTAGTTGTTTATTCATAATACTGAATATAGCTACTATGCTCAACTTAATTCTTAACGGCCTATTATTCTTACCAGCTAAAAGTCTATTTTGCGAGACAATAATTAGCGCCTGCAGCAAATAAACCACAAGATCTTTTGGCCTCCAGTAGTTCTCATAACTACAGCGTTGATCACATCAATTGTTAATCAGTCGGCATTCGAACAATTTGTAATTGGTTTAAATGAATGGATCATAGAGTCATTCGATTGGCTTTTTTCAATTGCTGGATTCAGTTGTGTTGTACTTGTTTTGATCTTATTTATTTCACCGATATCACAAATCAAGATAGGTGGTCCAGCAGCTGTTCCTCTACTTAGTAGATGGAAGTGGTTTAGCATTACCTTATGCACGACCGTAGCTACTGGCATATTACTCTGGGGAGCGGCAGAACCACTTTTCCACCTGCACGATAGTCCAGAGGGCTTTGATTATGCTCCCAATAGCCCTGAGGCAGCGCAGTTTGCCATGTCTACCATGTTCATGCATTGGACTATCACCCCTTACAGCATATATACATTGGCTGGATTGTTATTTGCGCTGATGTATTATAACCAGAAGAGATCTGAAAACATCTCAGCACTACTCTATCCTGTTCTTAAGCATCATAGTCAGGGATCTATCGGTATCATCATGAATATTCTGTGTTTATTCGCTCTGACGGCAGGAATGGCAGCGAGTTTGGGGAGCGGCATTTTGACCATTTCTGGTGGATTAGATAGATTCACACCACTCGAATCCTCTTCGGTTCTCAATCTATATGTTGGTGTATTGATAGTGGTCGTCTTCACCCTAAGTGCGGTAAGTGGTCTACAAAAAGGAATAAAAACATTGTCAGATTTCAATATCAAGCTGTTCATATTTTTGGCACTTTTTGTCTTTGTACTTGGTGTGCCATGGGAATCACTAATTCTTGGCTGGAATGGTCTAATCGATTTTATTGTCAATTTTATACCTCGCAATCTCTTGTTAGATGATCGAATTGATGCTAGTTGGTCGCGAACATGGACGACTTTTTATTGGGCCAATTGGATAGCATGGACTCCAATTACAGCCATCTTTTTGGGAAAAATAGCACGGGGATATACTGTCAGGCAGTTTGTAATCTTCAATCTATTTTTGCCGTCATTATTCAGTGCGTTCTGGATGATCGTATTCAGTGGATCAGCTATACATCATAGCATAGCACAACCCGAATTAAGCTTGTTTGATTCTATGACAAATGAAGGGCCAGAGTCGGTGATATATACAATCATTGATCTCATTCCATTAGGGGCTATTATCGGTATTTTATTTCTGATCATCGCTTTTCTATCTTATGTCACCGCCGCAGATTCAAATACGACAGCAATGAGTGGCATTTGCCAAAACGATGAGGAGGCCTCTTTAAAATCCTCCGATAATCCTATCGTCCTGAAAATTATATGGGGAACCATAATCGGGGCCTCAGCTGTAATCATGATAAATTATGCAGGCATCGATGGAATCAAAATGCTCTCGAACATAGGAGGATTGCCAGCCTTACTACTCATTATAATGATCTGCATAGGTGGAATAAGAATGCTAGTTTATCCGAATATTGCCAAGTATAAAGAAACTAAAAACTAAGTCTTTTTATTCATATCCGTCCATAATTGAAAGATGAATACTGTTCCTAACAAGGTTATGAGAATGAGCCCAAAACCTAGAGTGTAATTTCCATAAATCAAGTTACCCGTAGCAAAGAGTGCTGCATACACTGATATTGCTGCGATTACAACACACAGAATTTCTATAGGCAGTTTATTTTTCACAGGAGCTTGACCAGGATTGTTTTGGGCATAACGTTCTGCTATAGGTTTCCAACCTAGCCCCTGAGGTTTAATCAAGGAATAGAATGAAACCAATTTCTCTTCTGAAGTACTCGGCGTGATGAATACTGAAACCGCCCAAACAACAGTGGTAAGCAATGCACCTAAGACTATCTCCTGCCAAGCTAATAAGCTATCGTCAAAGAAAGTAAAATACCCAGCTATTAAAAGCGATGCGATCATTGCTACGATCTCAGTATATGCATTGATGCGCCACCAAAACCATCTCAAAATGTAGATTAGTCCAGTACCAGCACCAAGTAATAATAATAGATTAAAAGCTTGAGTAGCATCTGTTAATAATAAGCCTAAGCCAAGGCCTAACACCGCAGTAACTAGAGTGAATACCTGTCCCATTCTGACTAACTCCTTCTGTTCTGCAGTTGAATTTATGAATCGCTGGTATACATCATTAACCAGATAACTTGCTCCCAGATTAAGTTGTGTTGAGATTGTCGACATAAATGCAGCAATTAATGACGCTGCAACAAGTCCAAGCAAACCACTTGGCAACAGGGTAAGCATCGCTGGATAAGCAACGTCATGTCCTAACTTATCTTCAGACAAATTTGGAAATACTGATTGAATATCGGTTAACTCTGGAAAGACAACCAATGATGCTAAAGCTATCAGAATCCATGGCCAGGGACGTAAAGCATAGTGAGCTATATTGAATAAAAGTGTTGCACCGACAGCATGCTTTTCAGTCTTAGCAGAAAACATCCGCTGAGCAATATATCCTCCACCTCCTGGCTCAGCACCTGGATAATAAGAGGCCCACCACTGTACTGCTAATGGAACCATCAATACGGGAATCCAGACATCTGGATCACTGAAATTCGGAAACATTGACAACTTAGGCATCACCAGATTATGACTGAGCAATTGGTTCAACCCACCTACTTCCTCAAGGCCAACAATATAAATACATGCCCATATCGAACCTATCATGGCCAATATAAACTGTACAAAATCCGTGACGATTACAGCTCTTAATCCGCCAAGGGTGCTATACAATATGGTGATCGAGCCAGCAACAAGCAAGGTCAACCAACCTGACCAACCAAGTACTATCTCGCCAAATTTTATGGCAGCAAGTGATACAGTACCTATGACTAATACATTGAAAATCAAACCCAGATAAATCGCCCTAAACCCCCTCAAAAATGCAGCTGGACCCCCACTATATCTCAGCTCATAAAACTCAACATCAGTAAGTACCATCGACCGCCGCCATAATCGAGCATAGACAAAGACAGTTAACATACCAGTAATCAAAAATGCCCACCAACCCCAGTTACCTGAGACACCGGACTCTCTCACCAAACCAGTTACCAAGTTCGGTGTGTCTGCTGAAAAGGTGGTAGCAACCATTGAGACACCTAAGAGCCACCATGGCATAGTCCTTCCTGACAGGAAATAGTCACTAAAGTTTGACTTGGACCGTCGAGATATCATCAGGCCGACAATCAACACAAAAGCGAAATAAACACCGACAATCCCCCAATCTAACTGTGATAACTGCATACTTAATTAATTGAATAGTGAACGTTAAAAATGATATCTGACAAATGCTTCCATGGCCTCATATTCTGTAAGGCCTAGCTGATTATACGTAGTGGCTGTAGCCTTATTTCGGTCTTCTGCTCTTTGCCAAAACTCACGCTTGTCATCACCTTGAAACATCACACCATCTTTCTGCGATTGATGAAAGAATATGGCATTTCGTTTACGCTCAACCTCTTGTGGAGAAAGAGGGACGGCCATTTCAATTTCTTCGATCGGCCACTCATGCCAAGCGCCTCGATATAACCAAACCCAGCAATCGTTCATATATTTTTCTGATTTGACGTCATCTAATGCAGCGAAAATTGCGTCCAGACAAACTCTATGCGTGCCGTGAGGATCAGCCAAGTCTCCAGCCGCATATATCTGATGAGGCTTAACGGTTGCGATTATATCCTTAACGAGTCGGATATCTTTTTTAGATAGAGGTTTTTTCTTCACTCGTCCGGTTTCGTAAAAAGGCATATTCAAAAAATGAATCTGATCATCGGGCAAGCCACAATATCTGGCTCCAGCTTTAGCTTCGCCTACTCTGATGAGCCTCTTGATTTCGCGTATTTCCTTGCTATCAACCTGACCGTCGGTTTTCTTATTAATTTTTTTGATCACTTTATTGATAAGTTCATTAGATACGCCCATAGTATCATTAAGAGACTTCGCAAACTCAGCATAACGGAGCGCATCGTGGTCTGCGACTGCGATGTTACCTGAAGTCTGATATACCACGTGAACTTCATGACCCTGATTCACTAGCCTAAGAAATGTTCCGCCCATACTTATTACATCATCATCTGGATGCGGGCTGAAGATTATTACCCGCTTCTGCGGAGGCTCTGCACGTTCTGGCCGATTAGAGTCATCAACATTAGGTTTACCGCCTGGCCATCCAGTAATGGTATTCTGGAGGGTGTTGTGCATCTTAATATTAATCTCATAAGCTGAACCCTCTTGGGCTAGGAGGTCCGACATACCATTCTGATTATAATCACGCTCTGTTAATCTGAGGATAGTCTTATTTACCTGCTGACTTAACCATACTATCGCCTTGCGCATCATGGCATGATCCCATTTACACGGACCAACAAGCCACGGCGTCTTAAACCGAGTCAATTCTGATGCGGCCTCTTTATCAAGTACTGTTGTTACATTAGGATGCTCTTGAAGGAATGTCGCTGGAACAGCAGAACTGATCTGTCCTTCGAGCATTTCATTAACAATTGGTGCTTTCTTATGTCCCCATGCCAATAGTATAATCCGATTAGCTTGCTTAATAGTTTCGATACCCATTGTTACCGCACGCTTAGGTACATTATCCATGCCTCTGAACTCTGGGGCAGCATCTGCACGAGTGAGATGATCCAGAGTGATCAATCGAGTAAGCGACTTGATGTGTGATCCAGGTTCATTAAACCCAACATGTCCAGTCCTACCTATACCGAGCAATTGAAAATCAAGGCCCCCATAACTTCTAATTTTATCCTCATATGACATACAATACTGATAGACGTCACGAACTTCAACCTGTCCATTAGGAACGTTAATATTAGTGGGGTTGATATCAACGTGATTAAATAGATGCTCGTGCATGAAGTGCCAATAGCTATGCATGCTCTCTGGATTCATGGGATAATACTCATCCAAATTGAAAGTGACCACATTGCTAAAGCTAAGCCCCTCTTCCTTGTGCAGCCTTACCAGTTCATCATAGACTTTCAATGGAGAAGAACCCGTTGCAAGGCCAAGAATACACCGCTCCGCCCTACTCTGTTTATATCTGATTAATGACGCAATCTCACGTGCAACTGCAATCGAAGCGATGTCCGAGTGCTCGAATATTTCCGTATGCATCTTCTCAAATCTTATAAGGTCAGTTCGACCAACATTTTGATGTGCGATACTTACAGCAGTAGACTCATGAATCGGTAATGTGTCAATCATTTGGTGACTTTTTGATATCAGCTCTGAAAATAGGAATAATGCCCTAAATGAATAGGCTGCCCCCTCAAGAAGTCAACACATTCTAACGATTAAAACAAGGCAATCATTAGGCTATAGAACTTGATTTAATGCTTGAAGGGCCTTGTTTTTATAGGCTGTCTTAATTAATAAAGAAATGTTATGTCGACTTCCACCCATAGATACCATCCTCAAGGGAACATCACTGAGACTTGTGAATATCTTGGTAACATGGGCACTATTATCATATAGTTCACTTCCAACTATACAGATGATCGAATAACTATCCTTGACTGTGATTTCTGCGAAATCAGCCAGGTCTTTCTTGATCAATTCAAGTCTCTGTACATCATCTATGGTAAGAGTTACCGCAACTTCTGATGTTGTTATCATATCGACTGGAGTCTTATGATCCTCAAATACTTGAAAGACTTTTTTCAAAAACCCATATGCCATAAGCATGCGACTACTGTAGATATTGATAGTCGTGATATTGTCTTTAGCAGCGACTGCCGTAATAGGTAAATTGCTGGTATCACCAGAAATAATGGTTCCAGGTGCATCAGGGTCAGCTGTGAACTTTAACCTAAGTGGCACTTTCATTTTCTCCGCTGGAATCACGCAAGTAGGATGTAGAATCTTAGCTCCGAAGTATGCTAACTCAGCGGCTTCTCGGTAAGACAATTTCCGAACTGGACTTGTAGATCCCACAATTCTAGGATCATTGTTGTGAATACCATCTATGTCTGTCCAAATTTGTATTTCTTGCGCATCGAGGACTGCTCCGAGGATCGTAGCTGTATAGTCACTTCCTCCACGCTGTAGGTTGGCGATATCACCCCAATGATTACGACAGATATAACCTTGGGTAACCAATATTGGAACATCTCCTTTTTCCTTGAGTATAGGATTTAGCAACGCCGATATTTTCTCTAAGAATGGTTCGGATTTCTCATCTAATCTCATAAAGTCTAACGCAGGTAGGAGGGCGGATTCTTGTCCTTCAGAAGTCACTAAAATATGGAACAAGTTGGTTGATAATATTTCACCTTGCGCAAGTATTTCCTTGGATACATCTCTCCTGAGACTATGCGCAGTACGTCCAACAAGGTAATCGAATACTTCATCTACAATCTTATGGGCTTGTGAATTGTATTCTTGCTGATGTGGAAATAGTTCCTCACAGGTTTGCTCATATTGTTGCTTCAATGTTCCAAGCTTTGATATGGCGTTGTCTATGTTATGTTCCCTAAGTTCAGCACTGATTTCGACCAGCGCATTAGTCGTACCTGCCATAGCTGACAGTACTACCATCTGCTGTTCTTTTGATCGATTTAATATGCTCAGAACATCTCTCATTCGTTGCGCTGATTCCACCGATGTGCCTCCAAACTTTAAAACAAGCATCCTCCAAATTTTGCACGAATATATAGCCTAACCTCTGTTTATAAGCCCATCAATTAATAATATGACATATATTAAACATTATGTTACATTTATAACACAATGAAGCTATCAACTATAGTATCAACATTGATCAATCAGTCACCGATCATACAAGAGGCGTTAGACCTCGATCTCATAAATATCACATCATTAGCTCGATACCTTCAAAGAAATATAGAGCGTGAATTGGATCGTGATGTGCAGCTTGCTGCCATTGTCATGGCTATCAAGAGGCGACCTACCAATATGTCTCAGATACTTGACAAATCACTAAGTCAATTCATGAATAGCCTCGGCGATGTCCTCGTGAGATCAGACATATTCGACTATACCTTCGGCCATAGCTTGAGCTTCAGGAAAAGCCAAATCAAGTTTCTTGAATTGATTGAAGATGAGACCAACTCATATTACTCATTCTGTCGCGGAATGGGTGAGACTACAATAGTAGTTAATAGAGCCTTGCAAACCATTGTAGAACAAGTCTTTAAAAAGGAAAAATTACTCGTGAGCAGGAACAATCTTGCGGCAATAAGTATCAGTCTGCCTAGCAACAATCAAGATATCTCCGGGGTATACTATACTCTATTCAAGCGACTGGCGTGGCAAGGAATTAATATTGTTGAAGTTATTAGCACTTCCAATGAGATCACATTAATTGTATCCAAAGTGGACATAGATCAAGTCTTTGCAATAATCCTTCAATTAAAACAAACGAGTCTAAGAAAATGATCGCAGATAAGTTTGCAATACTGATCTGATGCTGGAGTACATAGGTTCATACTTTCCCGACAATATATCCGAAGGATAAGCCCAGATTGCTTGTTCGATGTCCTCTTCAGATTGAGGAATCAAAGTCATATCCTTCGTGGCCATCAGATACCAATAAGAAGGTTTAACAACTCTTCTATCATTCTTGTCACGATAGATGTGATATGAGGTTTCTACTTTACTGACTAAATCTAAATGCTTCAGGCCCGTCTCCTCAATTACTTCCCGCAGAGCGGACTCCTTTTTCGTTTCTCCCTCTTCCATTTTCCCTTTAGCCATGTCCCAGTTCCCTCGCCTATATATAAGCAAGATTTCCGAATTCCTATTGAGTACTAATCCACCTGCCGCCTTGACTATTCTAAATAATGAGAAGAAATCCTCTTTGAGTATTGCAAGATCTTTATAAAAGATTCTGAAACAATGTGTCTCTTTGGCCTTCTCTATTTTATCCATTACAGAAAGAATAAATTTCGTCTTCCCACTGTAATGCAAATGAGTGGTTGAATCATTGATCTGATATAGTCCCTCAGTCATATCATGACAAAGACAAATCAAGTGATCATTGTAGTATATTTTGTACATTCGCAAGCCTTTAAGAATTGATGCAAAGCAGTATAATTTCTCTGCTCAATTGACCACTCAAAAGTACTAATGCTATCTGAAAAAGAAGTAGCTCGTCGCTTAGTAGAAATCGATGCCATCAGGCTTAATCCAGACAATCCATTTAAATGGGCCTCAGGTCGATTCTCACCGATCTATTGTGATAACCGAAAAATCTTGTCATATCCCAATTTCAGAAAAGAGGTTATAAGATCGCTTTGTGTTAAATCTGCAGAGCTAGGGACATACAATAAGATTGCAGGTGTTGCAACCGCCGGCATCGCTCACGGCGCACTAATGGCAGCAGAACAACAGCAGCCTTTTATATATATCAGGTCATCAGCTAAAAAGCATGGGGCTAAAAATCAAATCGAAGGCCATTGGACCACTGATGATGTGTGTTTAGTGATCGAAGACTTGATATCAACAGGTGGGAGTAGCCTAAAAGCAGTTGATGTTCTTAAAGAAAATGGAATAGGTGTAGCAGGTACGATGGCGATATTCACTTATGGATTTGACGAATCAGTTCATAACTTTGATCAAGCAGGTGTGCCTTTAGTAACCTTGTCAAACTATAGAGCCCTACTTGAAGTCATGGAGGAATCAGGAAAGCTCACATCACACCAGCTTAGGTCCTTGGGCCAGTGGCGTGAAGACCCCATAAGATGGAGTCAGAAGCACGCACAAAAATTGATTAATCAGTAACAGAATATATGAAGGTTTGGAATAAAGATGCCGAACGATTTTTAGTAAAGTACCATAACAGCAATTCTCCGGTTGGATTTGAGTCAACTGGGCAAAAAGTTTGGATTGATTACCTAACACCCTTTGTCGACGAAATTAGATCAGACAACTACGGGACTGCATATGGAGTAATCAATCCTGGTAAAGAATTCAAAGTAGTCATTGAAGCCCATGCTGATGAGATTGCATGGTTTGTTAATTACATCTCTGACGATGGTTACATCAGTGTGATCCGTAATGGAGGGTCAGATCATATCATCGCTCCCTCTAAGAAGGTATTGATCCACGGTGCTAAGGGTATTGTAAATGGTGTTTTTGGTTGGCCCGCAATACATGTCCGCAAAGGAAAGGACGCCAATCTGTCTCCCAAGCTAGATAATATCTTTATTGACGTCGGAGCTAAAGACAAAGAGGATGTAGAATCGATGGGTATCCACGTAGGCAATGTGATCACCTTTGACGATGAGATACAACTCCTCAATGACGCTTTCTATTCAGGGAGAGCCCTAGATAACCGAATGGGTGGATGGTGTATAGCACAAGTTGCACGACTGCTAAAAACAAATAAAATTAACTTGCCCTATACACTATATGTGGTCAATGCTGTACAAGAGGAAGTAGGGTTACGTGGTGCACAGATGATTGCTTCAAGACTGAGCCCCAATATTGCCATTGTCACCGATGTATGCCATGATACCAGCTCTCCTATGATGAAGCCAAAGATTCAGGGAGATGTCAAAGCGGGTAAAGGCCCTGCCCTAACCTATGCTCCGAGCATACACTATAATGTGCTCAACATGATCATTGACACCGCTGATGAGAAAGATATTCCATTCCAGCGCAAGGCATCATCTCGCGGTACAGGTACAGATACCGATGCATTCGCTTATAGTAAGGAGGGAGTGCCATCCGTACTTATATCATTGCCCCTCAAGTATATGCATACTACTGTTGAGATGGCTCACAAGGACGATATCCAAAACGTGGTGTTGTTAATGTATGAATCGCTTAAGAAGATCACACCAGATATGTCGCTTAAGTATTTGTAAGCAAGCTAATGTGCCTCTATTGTGCTCAGAGTAATTCATAGAATAGTAGAGGTATATGTGTATAGCAACTTGCACATTTCAATTGCAGCAGGTATATACATATTTGGAGCATATGCACTTCTGGACTTTACTGCACCATTAGCATATATGGTTCCGGTGATCATAGCAATTGGTACATTTGTCACATACAATGCTCATCGTTATCTCGGCCAACAACACATATCGGATAAACTCTATCCCCGACGTATTCATTTTGTGGCGGAATATCGTCTTGTACTCGGAATTATCTCTTTAATTGTCATAGCGCCAATTGGTTTTTTCCTATGCCAGCTGAAATCTGAAATTTGGCTGGTCTTGATGCCATGTGCGCTCTTAACATTTTTGTATCTCACTCCTATCTTTCCAAATCAAAAGCGCTTACGTGATTTCCCTTGGATCAAGATTATCGTCATTGCACTTGTGTGGGGCGGTCTTTTTCTTTTACCCATATTTACAAGTGATAATATATCATGCTCAACCACAGACATTCTTCTAATATTCATTGAGAAGTTTTTCTTTTTCATAGCCATAACAATCCCATTTGACTTTCGCGATCGAGAAATTGATAGTCGGCAAGGTGTGGTAACTATTGCCACACAATTACAGCCTCATATGCTAAAAGCCATCCTTATTGGATGTCTTAGCATATCGATACTTTCCTCAGTATTCTACTTCTTCAGCGGTGGATATAGTCTTGCGCTCACCCTATATTTAGTTTGTTTTTATGTGATATCTATTGCGCCCTGTCTTGGTGGAATTAGGCAAAATCGAGAGATTTATTATCTCGGTGTATTGGATGGTCTAATTCTATTAAATGGTCTGATTTACTTTTTATAAAATTTTATACTGATAGGCTAAATTATTAAACCAAGGCACGAACAAAAATACCCTTCGCTACTTTATATTTTCAACCGAATCATATAATCAAATAATATTATGCGCATTTCACTCATTATCGCTCTAGCTCTTGCCATATTTTCATGCCAGACTAAAGAGGCATCTACTCATAATCAACAGGAAAAACAGGTCACTACAAAGTTTCAGAACAACGCACATCGGATGGTCTATGATGTTGTCCAACAGGTAGGCGATATGTCTAAACTGGCCGCTAAAAAAGACGTTGTTTATACCTATACTTATACTACCCCAGACGGCAAATCAGATATCTCGACTGAGAAATACCTATTTGATGGAGAATTATCCTATGGTATGTATAAGCAGCATGAACGGACATTGACTGATTTGGAGGGTGTTATAGAGCAAGGCTATGATGGTGATAAATACTGGCTCAAGAATGAGGGCTCCACAATATCTGATAGCGCTGCCCTCGCAAGAGTAGCATTCAATCGTCCAACTAATTATTATTGGTTTGCTATGTTTCCGAAGCTGTTGGATCCTGGGCTGAAGTACGAATACAAAGGTGAAAAGACTTTTCATGAGCAACAGTATGATGTCGTAGACGTATCATTTGATTCAACTCCAGACAAACCCACAGACATCTATCAAGTACACATCAATAAAGCAAGTGGTATGGTAGATCAATTTTTATTTACTGTGGCAGACTTTGGCTTAATGGATACTCCACTATTAATGGAAGTAGCTTATAAGGATATTGATGGATTAATGATTCCAAGTAAACGCCGCTATAAACGATCGACATGGGACGCTGATGTAAGCGAAGGCCCATGGATAGACGTCAACTGGACTGATATCAAGTTTAACAATGGTCTTACGCCAGCAGACTTTAAAGAATAATCCATCGAGCGATTCTCTGTTATCTGTCTTAATGTTGACAACGGTTGAATTCCAACACCATTAATCGAGCGGCTTCTTAGATAAGCACACTTTATATTAATAGGTAGATAAAAATTAGCTTGGGCATTGATTCTAATCATTGCTATCGGAAATGTTGATTTAGAGCTGCCGACACAATTTATGGGATATCGGTTTTCATCTAGTACAACTTGCCCTGAGATCGAACTTGAGTAGTTTAGTCCTCTAACAGATCAGGTCTTCTTTCTTGTGTACGTTTTAAGGCTTGCTCATAGCGCCACTCCTCTATCA
>CAZAXY010000087.1:0-15089 GCA_964489125.1 uncultured Saprospiraceae bacterium | reverse complement strand
AACTCCTTAGACATAACACTACTTTTTGTGTAACGCTATACTAGGACATGACAAGCTAATAATAGAAAAAGGTGTTCAGAATTTCTGAACACCTTTTTTATGTCTGGCGATTTTTTACACCTTTTGAAATCCCTCCGTTAATTCTTTAGAAATGCTTGATCGAGTTACATCGATGAAGCCTTTCTGACTAATCTGAAGTGTAACTTTTTTCTCGTCAAGCTTAGTAATGGTACCGATAATTCCTGATGTCGTGACTATTTCATCACCCTTGGAGAGCTCACTCTCAAATCCCATCTGTTCCTTTTGCTTCTTGGCCTGAGGGCGAATAAAGAAAAAATACATCACCCCAATCAACAGACCCATCATGATTAGATTGATCGGAAGTGCTCCTGCATTGCTTTGTAATAGTATGTGCATGTCTTAGTATTGTTATTATGTGATCCAAAACTAAAAAATATAAATCGGCTGCTCTTTAGATTAGCGAGTAGAGTTAGGATTCAGATGACATACTTAATGTTCCTATATTTGCGACTTTTTAATTTCATGCTTTAAACAAGTCACATGTCGTCATCGAGTAAGTTTAACAAAGGTGTAATTCATGGTCAAGAGGTAAAGGACCTATTTGATTACGCCAATGAGAATGATTTTGCAATCCCTGCGGTCAACGTTATTGGATCTAGTTCTATTAACGCTGTTATGGAGACAGCCAGAGAGGTGAATTCTCCAGTTATTATTCAGTTTTCTAATGGAGGATCAAGTTTTAACGCTGGCAAGGGCTTATCTAACGACAATCAGAGAGCATCTATCATGGGTGCTAAGGCTGGTGCGCTTCACGTACATGAACTAGCCGAACATTATGGCGTGACAGCGGTATTGCATACTGATCACTGCGCTAAGAAGATACTGCCTTGGATCAAAGGCTTACTTGACGAAGGAAAGAAATACTTTCAGGCCTACGGAAAACCTCTGTATAGCTCGCATATGTTGGATCTATCCGAGGAACTTATCGAAGAAAACATAGACATCTGTTGTGAGTACTTTGAGATAATGAATGAGATGGGCATGATGATAGAAATCGAGCTTGGAGTGACAGGTGGTGAAGAGGATGGAGTGGATAACACTGATGTAGATAGTTCTAAACTCTATACGCAGCCAGAAGAAGTAGCATACGCCTATGAAAGATTGAGTAAGATCTCTGATAGATTTACGGTTGCAGCAGCTTTTGGCAATGTTCACGGTGTGTATAAGCCAGGAAACGTAGAATTGAGGCCGATCATACTCAAGAACTCACAAGAGCACATAAAGCAAAAATTTAATACTGAAGATCAACCGATCAATTTCGTATTTCATGGAGGCTCCGGATGCTCTACAGAAGAGATTAGAGAGGCTATAGAGTATGGTGCTATTAAAATGAACATAGACACTGATATGCAATGGGCTTTCTGGTCTGGAGTCAAAGGATACTACCATAAGAATGAAACTTATCTTCAGTCACAACTAGGAAACCCAGAAGGTGATGATCAACCAAACAAAAAATTCTATGACCCAAGAAAATGGTTAAGAGAAGGGGAGGGCGCTTTCAAAGAAAGATTGACAAAGGCTTTTGATGATTTGAATTGTATCGACAGAAGCTAAACATAAGGTTAGAATACACATATAAAATCCTCCTTTTAATCGAGGAGGCTTTTTTATAACACAACTGTATTGAGTTTGTCTGCATGTTCTTTCATTTCTGTTTTAAAAGACTGATATGCTGTCAGAAGAACTATTCTCTGTTCATCGTTATCACATTCTGAAATCTTCTCCATCCATTGAGACTCCTGTGATTTGTAATATGTCATAAAGTACCTCATCACGGACTGATATATGTCTTTCTCGTGATTTTCATCGATAGGGACTTGTGTCTGTAGCTCCACACCTCTCTCTGCCCATTCTGCATAGGTATAAGGGCTTGACAGAAACGCTGTTGCCAAACTCTGTGTTTCACTATTACTATGGTTGATGAAGTATTCAGTTAGATTCTTGACCCCCGAGTCCTTCTTGTTAAAATACTCTTCAATTATATCCTTGTAATGACTATTGACGAAATGACTATAGTGATCCCCAAGAAGTGAGTGAAGATAGGCCGACCCCTCCATTTCATCCTCATGTGTACATACCTTATGACCATGTTGTAATAAGACTCTCACGATGTCTCTTTCTTGATACTGATCGAAGCTTAGTTTCGATTCATTTTGCTGTGGCTCTCGGTGTACTGGAGGAACACCCCCTGTGATTTCTGCGCGCTGATATTGCCTCTCTTCTCTTCTGAGGTCGTTTTGTTTTTTGTAAAGGATTTTGCTTAATCCTCTATTTACTTCACTTATAAGTGTCCCTTCTTCAATGGTTAAGATAGCGGCACATTCCTTGATATACAGCGATCTTTTAAGTTGATCACCGATCTTGACAAGACTACTCGTAAGCTCCTTTATTTGGATGCTCTTATTAATTGGATCATTGACGTATTTATCCTGAATGTTCTGAGCGAGGTTTAGGATGAAGTCTGATGATTCGGCCTCAATAAATTGCTCAAATCGCTCTGTACCGATTGCTCGAATGTATCCATCAGGGTCCATTTGATCAGGTATAGTGGCAAGTTTGATATTGATATCATTTTCTAAGAAAATATCTAAACCCCTTAATGCGGCATTCTGCCCAGCCTGATCACCATCATATAGGACAATTACGTTTTTAGTAAACCGCTTAATCAACTGTACCTGCTCTTGCGTTAGCGAAGTTCCAGACGAAGCGACTACATTTTGAATTCCGTTTTGATAGAGACTGAGCACATCAGTATAGCCCTCGACGAGTATGCATTGATCATGCTTACGTATGGAAGCCTTTGCTTGATAAAGACCATATAGTGTCTTGCGCTTATTATAGATCTCAGACTCCGGAGAATTAAGATATTTTGGAGCTTTCTTGTCCTCTCTCAAGATCCTTCCGCCAAATCCGATTGTCTTGCCGCTGATATTATGAAATGGAAATATTACACGTTCTCGATAGAAGTCGTACCCATTAGTACTCGTTAGTCCAAGTTGCTTTAGCTTATCGAGATTATAGCCAGTCTTAACAGCCTGAGTTGTGAAGGCCTTAGACTCTCTCGGAGAATATCCTAGCTTAAAAGTCTTAATGGTTGTTTCCAGCAATCCACGATGCTTGAAGTAACTTAACCCTATGCTGGTTCCTTCTGATGTGTTGAACAGTTGATCTACGAAGTAATTTTGCGCATATTCATTGATAAGATAATAGCTCTGACGCTCATTATCTCGCTGGATTTGCTCGTCACTCTTTTGCTCTTCCTCAATCTTAATATTGTACTTCTGAGCTAAAAACCTTAGCGCCTCAGGATAGGTAAACTGTTCATGTTCCATTAAGAAGTTAACAGCGCCACCGCCTCTGCCACAGCCAAAACATTTGTAGAGATTCTTACTTGGTGACACTGTAAACGATGGCGTCTTTTCGTTGTGGAATGGGCATAAACCAATCATGTTAACTCCTCTACGCTTTATATTGACATAGTCGCTTATAACCTCCTCAATCTTGGCGGTCGAAAGTATTTCTTCAACTGTTTGCGTTGGAATCATCTCCTATAAATGTAAGTAAGAACGATTATATAGTCTATAGCCCAAGCATATCATTCATAACGTGGGGTCCTTCCTTATCAATGATCCACTCAGCTGCTTTGATCGCTCCAACCGCAAACCCATCTCTGGTATGAGCATTGTGAGTCAATATGATCTCATCAATAGGAGAATTATAATGTACGGTATGTTTGCCATAAACTTCACCTTCTCGGTGGGATACAATTTTAACCCTGTGATCTTCATCTTTTTCTAACACCCAATCTTTTAGAACAGGTATGTTCTCAACTAATCCTTCTGCCGTCGTAATAGCAGTACCACTCGGCTTATCCAGTTTATGGACATGATGAGTCTCATCAATCTGCACATCATAGTCATCATATGGCGCCATAAGGCTTGCCAGTTTTCTGTTAATCGCGAAGAATATATTGACGGCAATGCTATAGTTGGATGCATAGAAGAATCCAGTTTTATTCTCCTTACTGAGCTGACATATTTCTTCATAGTAATCGAGCCATCCAGTGGTCCCAGAGACAACAGGCAATTTGAGATCAAGACAGGATTTAACATTGTAATAGGCTGACTCAGGTCGTGTAAACTCGATAGCGACCTGGCTTGACTTGGCGTAGGCTGGAAGCTCATCTACATTATCGACATCAATCACTCCTGAGATATTGTGTCCCATTCCTTCAGTCAATCGCTGTATAGTTTTTCCCATCTTGCCGTATCCTATCAGAAGAATATTCATATGAATTGTATTGGTGTATTTTTGCCGCACAATTTCATGCGATCATTATGAGCTACAAAAATGAGATATTATTGGATGTATTCAAGGGGAAGCCTTTAGAAAGACCACCGATATGGATCATGCGTCAGGCAGGCCGTATATTACCCGGTTATAGAAAGATCAGATCTTCAGTTAGTGGTTTCAAAGAATTGGTAAAAAATCCTGAATTAATTGCAGAGGTTACCGTAGAGCCAATGAATGTCCTAGGAGTAGATGCGGCCATTCTGTTTTCAGATATATTGGTAATTCCAGAGGCAATGGGGCTCGATTATGACATCGTCGAAAAAAAAGGACCCTTGTTTCAAAGGACAGTGACCTCAGCAACTGATGTGGATGAGTTGCTCTATGGCGAACATGTCATTGATCATCTAAGCTATGTCTTTGACTCGATTCACAAGACGAAGGCTCGAATAGACAACAGAAATCCGCTTATTGGATTTAGTGGGGCGCCATGGACCTTGTTTGCGTATATGGTTGAAGGGTCGGGGAGTAAAACCTTCTCAAAAGCTAGAAGATTCCTGTATGAAGAACCTGAAGCATCTCATAAGTTGATGTCGAAGATTACAGAGAGCATCATCTTTTATCTAAAAGAGAAGATTAAATGCGGTGTAGACCTTGTTCAGCTATTTGACTCTTGGTCGGACATGTTGCCAGTAGATCAATATGCAGAGTTCTCTCTGCCTTATGTGAAGAGAATCTTCGACTCTATTGACGAAGTGCCTAAGATATTTTTCCCAAAGGGAGGGTGGTCTTTGATCCCACTCTTTAAAGATCTTGAGATTGATGGATTGTCAATAGATTGGAAGACTTCTCCGACATATATACGTAGTCACTTGGGTGATGACCTCATTCTACAGGGCAATTTGGACCCCTGTCAGTTATATGCTCCTATAGATGAAATCCAAATCAAGACACAAGATATGATTGCTGATTTTGGTGGGCGTCACATCGTTAATTTAGGGCATGGGGTTTATCCAGACACATCGTATGAGCACGTTCAAGCCTTTGTACAATCTGTAAAGTCGTTCAGATATTCATGACTCAGGTTACCTTGGAGATATAGTCGTTCGTCTGTGATTAATTGTTACATTCGCAACAGCAAATTATATTCCTGGTCAGAACGTATTACTTTATCAAGCCTAGATTTTAATTCTATTGTATGGGTTGGTTTAAAAGACTTAGGGGAGGAATTCAAACTACTACTAGCGAGAAAAAAGAAGTGCCTGATGGCTTCTGGCAGAAATGTAAAGCCTGCAGCGGCACCTATACTATCTTGGAGCTCGAAAAGAATCTTTTCGTCTGTCCTGGTTGTGATTATCACTTCAGAATCGGCTCACATGATTATTTCAATATCTTATTTGGTAGCCGATATAAGTTGCTCTTAGATGATATCAAGTCATCTAATTTTCTTGACTGGACAGATCTTAAATCTTACGATGATAGATTGACGAAGGCCAAAGAACAAACCTCGTTATCAGACGCAATAAGCGTAGCATCTGGTAAGATCAATAAGAAGCCAATAGTCATAGCAGCCATGGATTTTACGTTCATAGGAGGGTCGATGGGTTCGGTAGTGGGGGAGAAGATTGCTCGTTCAATAGACTACTGTATCAAGGAGCGAGTTCCACTTATGATTATTGCCAAGTCTGGTGGCGCCCGTATGATGGAGTCTGCATTCTCATTGATGCAACTAGCTAAAACCTCAACTAAATTGGCACAACTTGCCAGAGAGAAGATTCCTTACTTTTCATTTTTGACTGATCCTACAACAGGCGGAGTGACTGCATCATTTGCAATGCTCGGAGATATCAATTTTAGTGAACCCAGAGCGCTAATTGGTTTTGCTGGACCACGAGTCATCAAGGAGACAATAAAGAAGGACTTGCCTGAGGGATTCCAAACATCAGAGTTTCTGATGGATCACGGCTTTCTGGATTTCATCGTACATAGATCTGAATTAAAGGCTAAGATCGATGAGTTGTTATGCTATTTCGCACCAGCTTAACTTTCTACTTCTTCGAGCAGAATTACTTTAAAGCTTTTATCCATTGGATTTAGGCATTCGATCATCTGGTTGATGAAGGAAACTCCATGCTTCAAATAGTATGGGATAAAGTTCTCATAGCGTTCTTGGAGGCTGTCATTATTAGGGAACAACTTGTCTTTAAGCTTATTGATACGATTGATAGCAACTTCATTCTTACGCTTCTCAGCTTTGACAAGCTTGTTTTCCATATTACTCAAGACTTTTAGAAATTTTGTCTCCTCAGCTTTGACTGCTCCTGAAAGAGTCGAATCTATTTGTATTGCTCGCTCATGCAATCCTCTAAATAGCACAGCTGCTTTCTCTCGCTCCGAAGAAAGAGTTAGTTCCGATTCACTTTGATCTTTAGCATACTTAATGGCTATCAGATCATTTCGATCGAATAAGTCCTTAATTGAAAGCGATAATCTCTGTGCTTGGCTTAGAGATTTGAAATCCACAATCAAGGCTGAATCGCGCCGAATAAGCATCGGATAGGGTATAGACAGTTCCTCGAACAGTGTTCTACGCTCCATCCAATAGGCCAATTCTCCTCCTCCACCAACATAAGCTAGATTTGGTAGAATTAACTCTTGATATATTGGTCGTAAAACGACGTTAGGGCTGATGCTTCCAGGATTCTTCTGTAGATATGAAATCAACTCTGCCTGATTGTATGTCTTAGAGTTGATCGTATAACTGTCATTACCGTTCTTGATTACTCTATGACGATCACCATCATGAAAGAAAATATTCACGTCTCTTGCATGGGCTTGTGACTTAAATCCAGCCTTGTCTAAATCCACTTGATCTACATTGACGGATTGATGGGACGTTTCTTCTTTGATGTCCTTGATGATATATGGTAACAGCTCCAACTTGAGCTTGGGATCATCCATGTTTATGATCATTAGCTCCGTATGGCTAAAGATGCCGTGCGTTAAAGCTAGCATGAACTCTCCATAAGTCTTAGATCCAGCATAGGAGCCTTCGATGAGTTGTCTCAACTCTGACGCATGCGGCATTGCACCAAAAGTTGCTCCTACTTCATCAAGCAAGGCTTGAAGGCCACCCAGTGTCATTCTGCCTACCGAGCCGATTTGTTCAGTTTTCCAAGTGAATGTCCTGTTGAAGTAATGCAAAGAGGCAATCTCCTCGAAGTCATGATCCTCACCACCCATAATGAATGTTGGTACAAATCTGTAATCATCGTGGTGTTGACTCAACTGGCGACAGAGACTAATCACGCTACAGATCTTAAAAATATAGTACAGTGGACCTGTGAGTATCGAGGGCTGATGTGCAGTAATAACGGTAAAGGTCTTATCTGATGTGAGCTCGGCAATGTTCTCTTTCAGTTCTGCAGAAATCGTCTTGCCATCATACTGGGCTTGAACAACTTGCTGCAACAGCGATCGATTGGTCTGAAATTTTGATCGCTCATGGATAACCTCTGCAAAGGTATCAAGATTGACCTCATAGTTATAAAAGGGTCTTAAGCTATCATCACCTAACTGAAAAGCCTTGTCTCGCTTAGAAAAATGAGGTATATCTGAAAAAGAAATTGACTCTACTACTGGCACGTATAGGTTTTTGTAAGAATGAATCACAAAACAAATGATAAAAACAACTTAGTGTTTAAATTGATCGGCTAATTGTCAATTAAAATTTTTGACAATTTGAAACCATCGGCTTGCGTTCATTAAAATCATCAACTTAGTCGTTCCCCGTAGTGGTATAGTATTGAGTTGTTCACAGATACTATGTGCTTTCACAGAAGCTTCAATCGTAAATCTGCCTAAATATGACTCTTGGTGATCCTGATTCGAATTAACTTAATCAGGTTCTCTACTTTAATTGCTGTGGATACTTAAATCCCCAATTCTAAGGACTTCAATATTCAGGCTATCTATTGCATTATCATAGATAAAATTGAGCTCTGAGTAGTCTACTGCAATATCAAATGGATCCAAATCAGGTATTTGTGCATCAGCAGGAATAAGATGATATTGAGGTAGGTCATATTCGAATTCGGCACCACGAATCTGTGCTGAAACAGCCACGAAGTCATAGGTGCTCACAACACCATCCTGATCCCAGTCAGCACTATAAATCACTTTATTAAGATCAAAGCCCTCAAGACCATTTCCTGACATAACTCGAAATAGAAGAACCAAATCTAATGTGGTAACTCCGAAGATCGATGGAAACTCAGTATTATTGGAACAAGACATCGTTACTTCGGTGCCTAAACTTGCAAGTTCCTGGTCTATTTCAAACTCGCAGCTATCAATACTATTCAGCGTGATGTCATTCACGACAACGTCATATCCTACGCAAGGACCTTGATCTATGATTGCCTTAAATGACTGTCCAAATATCGAGGTACTAAATAGTGCTATGGTTAGTAATATGAATGCTTTTTTCATGTCTTATTTATTTATGGGTAATTGAATACTTGTTTGAAGTCCGATATGATGTAATTTTTTCTGTATTTCTATATTGGCGTTATAGATACCTGTCATATCGTGCAGGTATCTTAGCCCTATAGATAGATCTTGACCCGTGCGAAGATGAAATAGCCATGAGGCACTTATCATTGCATGGTCTTGACCAGTTATCCGTAGTCTGTTTTCGTCATCAGTAGTGAGAGAATACTCTCCTGTTACCAGGTCCTCCTCATATCCTCTGGTTCTATTTAGAATACCTTTCCGATAGCCTACACCTATTTGAAAGGAGTTGAATGAACCTATGTGCCTGCGATAAAACAATTGGAGAGGAATAGCCAGATTTGTTAAGGTGTTAAACCGCTGCCAGGTTTGCTCTGTCTGGTTCAATACCTGTATGGCGCCTTCTTCTTCTATTGTGCCACCGGATCTGTTAAAGATTGAGACGACACCTGTTATTTCTTCTATTGTATCTGTAGATCTCGTTGTCACTGAACTCGTTCGGAATCTATAGAATTCTATACCCAAGGAGAGAGAAAAGCTCCTTGACAAGCTCATTTTGAAGTTAGAATACAATGAAATCGACTCAAGTGTTTTTTCAAGATTCCTACGACTTTCTATGAGTTCTCTAAATTCAGGATTGCTTGTAGAATAATTTGGATTTAAGAGTGCATATCCTATTCCGGTTTCAAGAGCTATAAAAACACGCTTACCTTCGCCATCCTTCCGATTCTTATCGAAAACGTAATCCATTAAGGGAATCTCTAAGTCATTTGGTAATAACTGGATATTTAGTTTTTGCAGCCCTATCCGTTCATCGACAGACCCACTTATAGTGGTAACTGAGGCCGCTTCCAATTTGACATCTTCTTCTATTAACTGTGGCCTGTTTAATTGGATAGGCGCTGTCTGAATTAAGCGGGCTTCTCTGTAGTCAATAAATGTTGTATTAGGCTTCCTATGTTCTTGCAGCAATTGGGCAGGAGTTGAATTATTGGTCTGGTAGAATGTAGGGCGTTCAACCTTGATGTCATTATTATTTTGTGACTTATCACGCACTATAACTCCTGATTTAGAGGATTGATAAATCCCTTCCTCTGGTCGTTCATCATTAAAGGAGTGATCTTCTGGAACTGAGTATTGCTCAGATACTATACCATTGTTATTTGACCTTTCTAAGTCGTTATGAACTATTTCCGCAGTATCGATATGTTCAGATTCGCTGTCGTAATAAGATGCCCATATAACCAAGGAGAACAATGCCATACTCATCATAAACAATGAAAAGATCCATATTGGTGATCTCCTTTTCTTCTTAGGTAGATGCGGTTCAATGTGTTCCCACATTCCTGTGTCATCGATGGAATTTTCAAAACCTTGAAAATCTCGATTGATCTTATTTTCATATTCCTTATAATTCATTGATAGTAATCTTATTGATTATCGCATATCTGTGTTTCATGATCTTTCTTGCCTTAGTAAGATGAGACCTTGATGCCGACGCAGATATATTCAGTAGTTCGCTAATTTCCTTGTGTTTGTATCCTTCTATGACATATAGTTTGAATACTACTCGACTTGCTGTTGGAATACATTCCATTTCTTGTAGGAGCTGTTCACAGGATAACTTGTCAACTATATCTGACGAACAGGGCGGGTGCATGACTTGCTCCGATAACTCCTGATTTTTGATTTTCTTATTCATGATATGCCAGGTTCGTCTCACTAGTATTGTATTTACCCAGCTACTGAATGCTCCTTTGTTCTCCTTGTACTTATTTAGGTTGTGAAATACCTCTATCCATGTTTCTTGAGTCGACTCTTTCGATATTTCTGTGTCATGAGATATTCGATATGCGAGTGATAGAAGACTCTTGTTATACATATTATAGAGCTCTTTTTGAGATGCTCTTTGGTTTCTTAAGCACCCAGCAATGGTGTTTCTTAATTCGATATTCACTTATTAGAATCTTATCGAACTCTCCTTGCAATAAAGCTGCCTGTAATATTTCCATCTTCAAAACTGCCTTGTATGAACGCTCCATTAGCTCCATATTCAGAAATTGTCACATTGGTCTGATCAACTTGTCCTGAGCTCGCTCCGCTATTCACTCTAAAATCTAAAGCAGCAATAAGGTTACCAGTAAAGTTGCCAGTAGAGAATCCTCTGAAACCAAGCAGAATACCTGAATTTTCATTTTCATCTTGGGTTGCAATTATTAGGGTTTCTGTACCCGACACCACGGCTCGACAATTGTCAATTATTACAGACTGGCCTGCGTTATCAAGTATGAATATTACCTCTATAGGTTCTCCACAAGCACTGATATTGGCTTCTATGGGTTCAGATATATCGCTTATATCTATCTCTATGGAATTTTGAGAAAGGTTGGTAAAGTCGTAGACGGTTACTTCTGCGACATCAGTAATATCACAATCTATAAAGTCTAATTCATAACCAGATGGATCAAGATCAAAATCTAATATATCTGCTTCTCCATATCTTACTGAAACAGCGCCATTGCCCAACAGCGGGTTTCCATCACAGTCACTTGCTAATCCAGAGAGGGTAATAACATCTTGTGTGTTACCTGTGTTAGTGCGAACCACAACTTCTTCCTTTACACTCGGATCCGATATGTCGTTGTCAAAAGATCCAATATTTTCAATGTTGAAACTTACGCCACAAGCGTCAAAAAACTCGACAGATAAAGGGTCATTGCTGGGTACGAGATGGCATTGAGATGAATTAGAAAACGAATTCCGACATGATACTATATTGCCCGTACTTGAGATAATACAATATTGCTGGTTTTCAATTTGATTTCCATCGAAATCTTCGACTCTAAGACATACTTGCGAAAGGTCCATGGGACTTCCGATCATCCACCATGTAGATGCGTCGATTTCTGTCTCGTAGACTGTACCCGTTTTAGTGACAGTACCCTTAGGTGCCCATGTCCCATTATCTTGATCTAGAGATAGGAGATTTAGTGAGGTGTTTGAGGCGTTATCAGCACTTATATTTAACTGTGCTATAGATCCTTCACGTATCCGTATAGGGTCTCCATTGGGATGGTTCAGCGCTACGGAGATCGTAGAGACTGGATCAATATATACAGATTCGTTTTCATCAGTGATTGCCCGGGTGTCTGCAGGGAGAAATTGATTTTGAAGTTGGGAACTATGATTTATCTGATGCAAAGAGAGAATTGCTGGTCCGTCGTAAGGCATTCCTTGAAATTCAAGCGTGCCGGGAAGAATACTCATGCTGCTACCAGCTTGAATTGCCAAGTTTATTCCTTCTGTAGCATCGAAGGTGGCAATCTCTTTTTCAACGAGTCTTAAGACTGTACTATATGTAGAGATTTCTATTGGATAGAAGTGATCTCCGCCAGTATGAAAGTTAGGAGCTTCAACTTTAATATAGAGACCTGTTGAAGGGGCATCAATATTTGGCAAAGTAAAAAATCCATTTTGATCCGATATTGTGCCGTTGGTCCCAGCGGATATGGTCGCATTGCTGACTGCGAACCCTTCTTCATCTACTATTCTTCCTCGTATCGTAGTTTCATAAAACTCTAGGATTGAACCAGTAGGACTCTGGGTCATTTCATCGTCAATAATAAAATCTTCATCACAAGCCTGAAACAGAATTAATGATAGAGCTATAAAAAGGGTAAGTGAAGGGAGATGATTTTTCATGAGCTATTGTTTACATATATATTGTAGATCAGTGTGCAAAACGCTTACTTGAATGCCCGATCTTTTTGTTGAGAGGATAAAAAAGTTCGATGCCTCTTGGTTTGTTGGCTCCGAGTATCACTAATAATGTATCTCAATACTATTCATATGAACTACCTTGTGATTAAAATGACCGACTAATTACCTAAGTATGTTGTCACTATTGGTTCGTAAGGCGTTATATGCAGTCGTGGTGATTGTCTTAGTCGTTGTGATTATCACCATGATTATCTTTGCTGCACCCGTCGATCCGACTCGCCTAACCTTCGGTCAGCGGATGGATGAGAAGACCGTAGAACTCAAGAGACAACAGCTCGGTCTTGATCAGCCATATCATATTCAACTGATTAGTTATCTGAAGGATTTATCACCATTATTCATTGGTTCGAAGTCGAAATGGAAAGCTGGCTATAAAGGTGCTCACATAGACGTCGGCAATAAGCTTGCGGTAGGCGTTAAGCTTCCACACTTCAGAGAATCCTATCAAACCGGTCGTTCCGTTTCAGAGATGCTTCGGCAGGCTTTTCCTCTAACTATTATTCTGGCCACAGCCTCGCTGTTGTTAGCTTTAGTATTAGGACTAGTATTTGGGATAGTCGCGGCTCTCAAGCAAAATAGCTGGATAGATAATTTTATTGTGATGATATCTACCTTAGGGTACTCTGTACCCAGCTATGTGACAGCGATCGTTCTTGGGGTGATATTTGGATATTACTTGAGATCTTCTGTTGGGCTAAATATTCAAGGAAGTTTATTTGAGATCAATGATTTAGGCGATGACATCATAGTTTGGAAAAACCTGCTGCTACCCGCTATAGCTCTCGGGATAAGGCCTATCGCCATAATCACCCAACTCACACGAAGTGCTGTCATTAATGTGCTCGATGAGAAATATGTATTGGTCGCCAGAGCTAAGGGAGTAAGTCAATTCAAACTCATAAAAAATCATGTATTGCGCAATGCCTTCAATCCTATATTGACAGCATTGAGTGGATGGTTTGCAGCATTACTTGCCGGTGCTTTTTTTGTTGAATTCATTTTCAACTTCAAAGGAATAGGCTTTATCACAGTTACCGCCTTATTGAATTATGATGTGCCAGTCATATTAGGTTCATTAGTATGTACCAGTAGCTTGTTTATTCTTATTAACATTGTGGTCGATATGCTGTACAGCTTTTTGGATCCGAGAATAAAATATTAGTAGATGTCCGATCAGAATGTATCGAGGTATGATCTCCGTGGTGTGTCTGCCTCTAAATCAGAGGTTCATGATGCCATAAAAGATATGGATAAAGGTCTGTATCCACAGGCCTTTTGTAAAGTACTTCCAGACTATTTAGGTAAGGATAAAGACTATTGTAATATCATGCACGCAGATACTGCTGGAACGAAAACGAGCCTGGCTTATATCTATTGGAGAGAGACCAATGATCTATCAGTATGGGCAGGAATAGTCCAAGATAGCATCGTCATGAATGTCGACGATATGGCCTGTGTAGGATGTATTGATGACATCATTATTTCTTCTACTGTGGGTCGCAACAAATCGGTAATTCCAGGTTCAGTAATCACCGAGGTCATCCAAGCTGCAGACACTTTTATTAAGAAAATGGCTGAGCATGACTTGAGCATACATCTGTCTGGTGGAGAAACTGCCGATGTAGGTGATATCGTCCGTACAATTGATGTTGGAATAACGGCTTTTGGACGGATGCCACGTAATCAAGTAATCCGCAATGAGATCAAGTCTGGTGATGTTATCGTCGGCTTAGCTTCATATGGTCAAGCCTCTTATGAAACAGAGTACAATGGGGGAATGGGTAGCAATGGATTGACTTCTGCTCGTCACGACATCTTATCTAAAGTATATAGGGCGAAGTATCCAGAAAGTTATAATCCCAAGACTCCAGAGCATCTGGTCTATTCAGGTAGCAAAGAATTGACTGAATCTGTTGATATTACCAAGGATCTTAGAATATCCGCTGGTAAGCTCATCTTGTCTCCTACAAGGACTTACATGCCTATTATAAAGAAGATCCTAACTAACCATAGAGATCAGGTTAACGGGATGATTCACTGTACTGGTGGCGCACAAACCAAGGTGATGAAGTTCGTCCAGAACAAGCGTGTCATCAAAGACAACCTTCTACCAATTCCGCCATTGTTTCAACTGATTGAATCCGAGTCACAGACTCCTCGCAAGCAGATGTATGAGGTCTTCAATATGGGGCATAGATTGGAAGTCTACACTGATGAAACTACCGCACAATCAATCATTGATATATCGAAGATCTTTAATGTAGATGCTCAGATAATAGGTCGGGTAGAGGAACATACTCATAATGAGTTGATCATCAAAGATGATCAAGGGGAGTATATCTATTAGGCGTATCCAATGTAGTTGTATGGCGTAATCGCTCTAAGTTCATTTTTAAGCTCGTCAGATGCGTCAAGGACATCGATAA
>CAZAXY010000086.1:0-15386 GCA_964489125.1 uncultured Saprospiraceae bacterium | reverse complement strand
CGAAGCCAATCGCCTCGCCACCTTACCTATACATTGTATCCAACAACCCTTGCCATACAAGTCAGGTGTTGTCATCGCCACTGAAGATGACCTTGTGATGCCACAGGTACATCATCCAGCTTTCTATGGGTGCTTTGATTGGCACTCTGCTGTGCATGGGCATTGGTCGTTAGTCTATCTACTGAAGAAGTTTCCACAGCTTGAGAATCGAGATCGCGCCTTACAGATGCTTCAAGAGAACCTCACTGCCGCCAATATCTTAGCAGAACTTGCCTACTTCAACTTAAATAAGGAGAGCAAGTCTTTCGAGCGCACCTATGGCTGGGCATGGTTGCTTAAGCTAGCAGAGGAGCTATATACTTGGGATGATCCTATTGCTCAAGAGCTTTATAGCAACCTCACACCATTGTGTAATCACATCAGCAAAGGCTACATCGAATACCTCCCTAAACTCGTATATCCTATTAGGGTAGGGGAGCACTCCAATACAGCATTTGGATTGAGCTTTGCCTATGACTATGCTGTAACTTTAGGAGATTCAGAATTGAAATCAAGTATCGTCGAGCATGCTAAGCGCTTTTATCTGGATGATAAATCCTGCCCTATTACCTGGGAGCCCAGTGGATATGATTTCTTGTCGCCATGCCTTGAGGAACTCAATATCATGAGAAAGGTCCTTGATGATGATTCATTCAAGTCATGGTCTGAAGACTTTCTGCCTGACTTGTTTTCAGGGCAGATGGCATTAGAGCCCGGTCGTATCCTCGACCGATCTGATGGAAAGTTGGTCCACTTAGATGGGCTTAATTTTTCAAGAGCGTGGTGTCTCTACAATCTGACAGGCTGTGAGTCATGCAAGAGTATTGCAGATGAACATCTTCAGTATTCACTAGGTAATATCACTGATGGAGATTATGCCGGCCAGCATTGGCTTGCTTCTTTTGCTTTGTATGCATTTAGTCAGCAAGTAGAATGAGGATATAGGGAAGGCATGGTCCAGTATGACGTACGACAAATTGCAACCATATTGGGAACAGTTTGTACATTTACCTTGTTGTGAGAATAATAGCTATAAGTACTCTTAGAAATTATTGGACAAAGCATAAATCTGCTGAGCAACCATTGAAATCTTGGATTCAAGAAACTGAATACTCCTCTTGGAAGAATTCAGCGCAACTTAAAACAAAGTATAGGAATGCGTCAATTATCAATTCAAAAAGAGCTGTATTCAATATAAAAGGGAATGACTATAGAATAAAAGGGAATGACTATAGACTAATTGTCGACATAGAATATAGATTGAAAATAGTATTCATAGATTGGATTGGAACTCATTCTCAATATGACAAGATCGATTCTAAAATAGTACGTTATGATTAGGCCTATCAAGAGCAAAGTACAATACAGGGATTACCTTAAGCAAGCATATGGACTTATGCAGCTTGATTTAAAATCAAACTCAGTTGAATCAGACAGGTTGGAAGTATTGAGCATACTCTTAGAGCAATATGAAAAAGAGAACTATCCAATTGAGCCCCCACATCCAATTGAGGCAATTCTCTTTAGACTTGATCAGCTGAACATGAAAAGATCCGATTTGTCCAAGATATTGGGAACAAGGAGTCGAACAAGCGAAATACTAAGTGGTAAAAGGAAATTAAGTCTGGCAATGATTAGAAGACTAAATGTTGAACTCAATATTCCAGCTGAAGTCTTAATAAGAGACTATCAGATAGGTAACGCCTCATAACAACCTAATCAGCCATTCCTTTTTCATCAATTTATTATCGACTATTAAAACCGGTATAATCTAGAGCCTTCTTTAAATCGATACAATTATCTGCTTAATATTAGATAGCAGAGTCAATCACTTTATCAAGAACTACAACTTAGTGCACTACACCCAATCTTATTCTTAGCCCAGTCGGGACGCTTGGCATACCACTTGGTCATGGCTGCTTGCTCTTCATAAGGCTGCTTGAGTAACTCATCGAGCTCATGTATGAGCTGATAGTTTCCTTTGTCTGCCTCATCGATGGCCAACTGTGCCATGTAGTTGCGGAGCACATATTTGGGATTCACCCTATTCATGCCGCTTGCTCGATCTTGATGGGATGTACCCGTTTGCTCAATTTTGCCAATGTAGTCTGATAGCCATACTGCCCATTGTTGTAATCCATCATTGGAAATCTCCCCGTAGAATGCTGGAAGAATCTTTGTTAGAGACTCTTCCGGTCGATCACTCGCAGCTATGTTACTCAGCTGCCTGAAGAATATGGTCATATCGATTTCGAATGATCTCATCAACTTATCGAGATGATTGAGATAATCCAAGTCAATCTGATCGGTTTTGAGGCCCAGTTTTTCAGCCATCATTTTATGGTAGTCTTTCTGATAGGTAGACTTGTACTCGTTGAGAATCTCAATGAACGGCTCTTGCTCTTCTACTAATGGATAGATCGCATTAGCCAGTTGAGCGAGGTTCCACTGTGCGATATAAGGCTGATTGCCAAAGCGATATCTCTTCGTGGCATTATCAGTAGTATTTGGGGTCCAGTCGGGATCATAGTTGTCTAACCATCCATAAGGCCCATAGTCTATTGTTTCTCCAAGTATAGACATATTGTCTGTGTTCATCACGCCATGAACAAACCCTACTCGCTGCCATGCAATCATCAGTGTCGAAGTGCTTAGGCTTACCTGTCTGAAGAATCGGAGATAACGCTCTTTATCCGATCCTTCTATTTGGGGAAAGTACTGACTGATCGTATAGTCTAACAGGCGTCGCAAACTATCAAGCTCACCACGTGCAGCGAATATTTGAAAATTGCCAAATCGAATAAAGCTATGAGAGACTCGACAGACAACGGCTCCAGCTTCATAAGCCGCATTGCCGTCATACATCATATCACGGAGGACTTGGTCACCTGTAAGGCACAGCGAGAGTGCTCGAGTAGTCGGAACACCGAGGTGAAACATAGCCTCACTCATCAGGTATTCACGTATAGATGACCGTAGTACTGCACGACCGTCAGCAGTCCGAGAGTAGGGTGTGGGACCGGCACCTTTTAATTGAAGCGTATAACTTTTGTCTTGCGCACTAAGCTGGCACAAATTGATTGCTCGACCATCGCCGAGTTGCCCTGCCCAATTACCAAATTGATGGCCGCCATAACACATGGCATAAGGCTTAGAGTTAGGGAGAACAAGATTGCCCGACATGACGTCTCTAAATCCTTCTGATTCTAGTTCAGACTCTGTAATATTCAGCTCCTTTGCCAAATCATGGTTGGCTATAATTAATGCTGCTTTAGCTGTTGGCGTAGGTGCAACTGCTGAGAAGTGTGCGTCCCTAACTTGACGTGGGATATTAGTTGAGATTGGATCAGCAGCGAGCTGATCGGCAAAAGTGTTTTCAATACTGTCGGTCCAAGTCATTATCAGTTATTGTTGTCAACTAAACGTGTCATTAGCTGTCCAAGTTGACGGATCTTGCAAAATCTAACTGCTCTTGTCACGCTTAAGCATACTAGAGTTCATAAATACGGCTACAATTTCCCTAAATTGTCGATCCGACCAATATATTTGATACCTATGAGAAACTACCTACTGTTTATCCTCTTGAGTTGTGTCAGTACTTGTCTACTCTCTCAAGAGATGATGAAAAAGAAGATGATGAAGTCCACGGAGCATGACCGCACCTTGGAGGTTGAGTCAGAAGTGATTACTAATCATCAGACTACCATCAAAGGACAACGCATCAATTATACCGCCAAGGCCGGTACTCTACCTGTTTGGGATGACAAGGGCCATGCTATTGCGTCACTGTTCTATACCTACTATACTAGGGATGGTATCTCTGATCGGACCAATAGACCATTATTTATATCGTTCAACGGAGGACCAGGATCAGCATCAGTATGGATGCATATCGCCTATACAGGTCCACAAGTTCTGCGGATAGATGATGAGGGGTTCCCTATTCAACCCTACGGCATTAAAGAAAATCCTCACTCGATCCTCGATGTTGCAGATATCGTATTTGTCAATCCAGTCAATACTGGGTATTCGCGAGTGACTGATATGGATATGAAGATGGAAGACCAGAAGAAGAAGTTCTTTGGTGTCAATGCCGATGTGAAGTATCTGGCAGAGTGGATCAATACATTCGTCACGAGGAATAATAGATGGAGATCACCTAAATATCTGATTGGCGAGAGCTATGGAACTACTCGTGTGTCGGGCCTCGCCCTGGAATTGCAAAATAGACAATGGCTTTATCTTAATGGTGTCATCTTGGTATCGCCTACTGGGCTTGGCATCGAACGAGATGGACCTGTTGATGCCGCCAATAGACTTCCATATTTTACGGCTGCGGCATGGTACCAGAAAGCGCTCCCTACGGAGTTGCAGTCCAAAGATCTTGATGAAGTCCTCGCAGAGTCTGAAGCGTATACTATTAATGAGTTGCTGCCCGCCATGGCGATGGGAGGATTCCTCAGTCAAGAGAAGCGAGAAGCTGCCGCCGAAAAAATGGCCTACTATTCTGGGTTGGACAAAGACATCATCCTCAAGAGTAACCTCGATGTATCGACTCGATACTTCTGGAAGGAGCTGCTCCGTGATGAGGGATTCACCATCGGACGATTAGACTCGAGGTATCTCGGGATCGATAAGATGGATGCTGGTGATAGTCCAGATTATAATAGTGAGTTGACCTCATGGCTACATTCTTTTACACCAGCGATCAACTACTATTTGCGTGAACATCTTGAGTACAAGACCGATATCAAGTATAACATGTTTGGGCCAGTGAGACCATGGGATAGAACCAATGACAATACAGGCGAGAATCTCCGTCAAGCGATGGCGCAGAATCCTTATCTCCATGTCATGACACAGTCCGGCTATTTTGATGGCGCAACAACCTACTTCGATGCGAAGTATACGATGTGGCAACTGGATCCAAGCGGCAAGATGAAGGATAGACTCAGTTTCAAGGGTTATCGCAGTGGTCATATGATGTACTTGCGCGCTGAGGATCTGCAGAAAGCCAATGATGATATAAGGGTATTCATCAAAAACACTTTACCTGGAGAGGGTGTTCCAGCTAAGTATTGAAATACTTCGGTTTACTAAAACATCAACTTAATTATGCCAAAAAAATACGATGTCATCATCTGGGGCGCCACTGGCTTTACTGGCCGGTTAGTGGCTGAATATATCAATAAGCAATATGGAATAGACCAGTCCTTGCGCTGGGCAATGGCAGGCCGTAATATGGATAAGATGTCAACGGTCGCCAGTGAATTAGGAATTTCTGGAGTAGACTTCATACAAGCTGACAGTCATGATAGAGCAAGTCTGGATGCCATGTGTGCGCAGGCCAAAGTGATCTGTACCACTGTCGGGCCATATGCTAAGTATGGCACTGAGCTTGTGGAGAGCTGCATAGCCAATGGTGCTGACTATTGCGATCTCACTGGCGAGGTGCAGTGGATGCGCAAGATGATCGATGACCATCAAGGAGCTGCGAAGGCCAATGGGGTTAGAATCGTACATACCTGTGGGTTTGATAGCATTCCCTCAGATATGGGTGTATACTTCCTGCAACGAGAAGCAATGGGAAGGTTGGGACAGTATTGTGATCAAGTCAAGCTACGTGTGAAAGCATTCAAAGGCGGACTAAGCGGTGGGACCTACGCCAGCTTATCATATGTTATGGAGCAGGCTCAAGAAGATCGCAACGTATACAATACATTGACCAATCCGTATGGCCTAAATCCTGTAGGCGAACAAACTGGTCCTGATAAACAAGATCTCAGGTCCGTAATTAAGGACGAGGACCTCAATGTTCATATAGGCCCATTTATTATGGCGGGCATTAACACCAAAGTTGTTAGACGTAGCAATGCATTAAGAGACTATCCTTATGGGAAGGACTTCTTGTATGATGAAGCCGTAATCACCGGAAAAGGCTTGGGAGGGAAGCTTAAGGGTTATGGCATGCTCGCCGGTCTGGGCGTGATGATGGCTGGAAAGCCAGGATCTATCATGAAGAAATTGGTCGATAAGACACAACCTAAGCCTGGCGAAGGACCTAATCAAGAACAGCGAGAAAAGGGCTTTTATAACATCATCTTATTGGGTAAAATAGATCATCAAGTAGTAATAAAGGCCAAGGTTACCGGGGATAGAGATCCAGGCTATGGCTCGACCAGTAAGATGCTTGCAGAGAGTGCGATATGCTTAGCGCTTGACAAAGACAAAACACCTAAGACTTCAGGTATGCTCACACCATCTGTTGCGATGGGAGATATACTATTAGAACGATTGGAGGCCAATGCAGGTCTCACTTTTACAATTAAATCATAATCACAATAATAACTTAAAGACGAAATTTATTATGAGACTACTTTTTCTATCCGCCATATTACTTGCATCAGCACTATCCTATAGTCAAGATGATAACAATGTATTCAGATATCCTTCGCTCAGTAGCGATGCTACACAGATCGCATTTACTTATCAGGGAGATTTATGGACAGTCGCGACTGATGGTGGAGATGCCCGCAGGCTCACTATACACGAGGCTTATGACTATGCCCCACAATGGTCTTCGGATGATAGCCACATCTTATTCAGCTCTAATCGCTATGGCAACGATGACCTATATACCATAGGTGCCAATGGGCAGGAGCTCGAGCGATTAACATACAATAGTGCTGGAGACTATAATGCGAGCTTTAAGAGCGATAATACAATACATTTTTCTACTCGACGTAACTGGGCCATGGTGGAGCGAGAGGCAGAATATTATGAAATCAGCTCTGCTGGCGGGACACCATATCGCTCTATGGATGCACTTGGGTTAGAATCTTCCTATAACAATGCTGGTAACCTGCTGGCATTAGTGAGGGGAACATGTCGTACTTCCAGAGAGAAGTATCGAGGCCCTGCTAATCGCAATATTTGGATTTATAACCCTACTACAGATACCTACACACAGCTCACTACTGATGAGGGGCAGGATACGCAGCCGCAGTGGGGTAGCGCTAATGAGCTATACTACCTCTCGGCTAAGGATGGAAGATATAATATCTACAGGCAAAATATCGATGCAAATGGTACGGCCAGCGGTGCTGCAGTCAAACTCACTAACCTGACTAAGCAAGGGATAGACTGGTTCGAGGTATCTCGGGATGGTAGAACTATAGTATACACCTTAGGTGGATCGATATACACCAGAAACACAGATGCCAGTGCTACCTCAGAGCGTGTCAGTATTAATGTGACAGAAGATTATAGATTCGATCCAGATGAGTACATGGATAACACAAGAGGAAGCAATGATTTCGCCCTATCACCGAATGAGAAATTAATCGCCTATACCGTTCGAGGCGATGTATTTGTAAAGAAGAATGATGAGGACAAGCCTCGATCTGTGGCACCATCTCCGCATACTTCACGTGAAGGTGACGTAGGCTGGCTCAATGATTCTACTGTTCTCTTCTTAAGCGATAGAGATGGAGACTATGATCTCTATGCAGCTCAAGCCAAAGAGGGTGGAGACATATTCGAATCATTCGAGTGGACTACGACTAAGATTCAAGATACACCTGTTGAGGAATCCTATTATGTCATATCTCCCGATCGCAGTAAGGTGGCCATCTCTTCCATTACTGGCGAGCTAACTTTGGTCGAGGTTGATACCAACGGCGTATTTGGAACCCCAAGAGAATTGCTGTCAGGATGGAATACGGCTAACTCTTTGTCTTTCAGCCCAAATAGCGAGTGGATAGCCTATAGCAGGGCTGACTTAGATTTCAATAATGAGATTTATATCCAGAAAGCTGAGGTAGGTGCGGAAGCAATCAATGTCAGCATGCACCCACGCAATGATATTAGTCCTGTATGGAGTCCTGATGGCAGTAAGTTAGGATTTAGATCTGTCCGCAACAATGGAGATACGGATATCTGGTTTGCTTGGTTAAGAGAAGCAGATTGGGAGCGTACCCGCTCAGATTGGGATGATTATGAAGCCGACGCTGACGCCGATATAGATAGCACATTCTACATCGATGTGGCAGATATTCATGAACGTCTTGCACAGGTAACTCGACTGCCAGGAAATGAGTTTAACCTTTTGATTTCTAAGGATGGCGAAGAGTTCTTTTTCTCTACTAATGGAGGAGGGCGACAAGGTTCTCCCGGTGGATCGAGCTTTAAAAAGATCAAGTGGAATGGTGAAGATGAAAAGACAATAGTAGGTGCAGGCAATGTGGGCCGCCCTACACTAGATAGTAAAGGAAAGAATATCTACTACACCTCTCGAGGGCAGCATAAAAAAGTCGATACAGATGGTAAGAAGTCTAAGACCTTGCCATTTAGCGCCAAGATGAAAGTTGACCATCGGGCTGAGCGAGCACAGATATTTGATGAGGCATGGCGCACGATGAGAGATCGATTTTACGATCCTAACTTTCATGGTGAAGATTGGGATGAGCTTAGAGAGATCTATGAGCCACGAGCACTTTCCGCCTCAACGAAGCAGGATTTCTCGTATATCGTCAATCTGATGCTGGGACAATTGAATTCTAGTCACATGGGCCTCGGAGGGCCTACTGATGAAGAGACACAGCGACTATCTACTGGCCGCCTGGGATTAGAACTTAAACCTCAAGGCAACGGTGTCATGGTGACTCGAGTCGTCCCGGATTCGCCTGCTGATCGAGAGAGTAGCAAGCTTAGCGAAGGTGATATCATCACCGCGGTTAATGGCCAATCTATTGGCAGTCAAAACTTCTATGCCCTGATCAATCAGACCGTGGACGAGCGCATCCAACTGACAGTGAGAAGAAATGGAGTCGATGAACATGTGGTTATCAGGCCAAGTCGATCTACTCGTGACCTCTTGTATGAGGAGTGGGTTGATGATCGCAAAGAACTGGTAAGCAAGTATTCTAATGGTCGCCTTGGATATATACACATTAGGGGGATGAACTGGACCAGTTTTGAGCGATTTGAGCGAGAGCTTATGGCCAGCGGCTATGGCAAGGACGGTATCGTAATTGATGTCCGATACAATGGTGGCGGATGGACCACTGATATGGTCATGGCAGTGCTCAATGTGCGTCAGCACTCTTATACTGTGCCTCGTGGAGCAACCGATGACTTACAACGAGACAATGCCAAATACAAGAATCATTATCCATATGGAGAACGCCTGCCACTCTCAGCATTGACCAAACCGTCGATTGCACTGTGCAACGAGAATAGCTATAGCAATGCAGAGATATTCTCGCATGCCTACAAGCATCTTGATCATGGTTCATTGGTTGGAGCACCTACTTTTGGTGCAGTAATATCTACTGGTGGGCGAGGCTTAATGGATGGATTCTTTATTAGAGTGCCATTCCGTGCTTGGTATGTGAAGGAGACAGGAGAGAATATGGAGCACGGCCCAGCTGTACCTGACTACATCATCTACAATCAACCAGATAGTCGAGCCAAAGGCAATGATGAGCAGTTGCAAAAGTCAGTCGATGTATTGTTAGGTCAAATAGATGGTGAGTAAGGTTAAAGCTTTTTTTAATCAACCTTTTCCGAGTTCGATTGAGACAAAAGACAAAATCAAGGAGTCAGCGATCGTTGGCTTCTTGATTTTCATCATTCTGTTTTTATTGCAGCCATTTGGTTTAACTGGCCCTTCAACATCCAAGACCCTACAAATAACTTTGTCTTTTGGTGTATTGACATTTGGTGTTAGTCTTGCATATCATTTTTTCTTGATCAAAGTGTTGAGGTTTCAGAGCGACAAGCCCAGTTGGACCTTTGGCAAGTGGATCTTATCCACTTTCATCCTCATCCTCATCATCAATATCGCCAACTTCCTATATATGACCTTGGCATTGGGTTATCTCAAGTTTACTTGGTCACATTTCATGTCGCAGTTATATGCCACGCTGATCGTAGCGATTTTCCCAGTAGGATTTTTCGGCATGATCAACATGATAAACCAGCGTCGCAGATACGAAGACCTCGCTAAGGACATCACCTTGCCAGAAGAGCATAGTGATAGCGCTCCAGAGGTAGTTACTATCCCGAACCAATCTAATCCTATCGACATAGCTGTTGATAACATCCTATATGTCGAAGCTATGCAGAATTATGCCACCATCTTCCTGAAGAACCATAATACCGAATTTGTCCGCTCAACCCTTAAGTCTTTAGAGAACATGTTATTACCACATAACATAATTAGGTCTCATCGCTCATACCTAGTGAACCTCAGCAATGTAACTAAGGTGTCGGGCAATGCCCAAGGCCTCAAGCTGTCATTGAAGAATTCAGATGCCATTGTCCCTGTCTCGAGGAAATATATATCTGTGGTGAAGGCTCATTTTAATGATTAGATAGTACTGAACCCAAGGGGGAGTTAACGAGTGGGCCTAGATACTCGTCAATCCTATTACTACAAACCAAGGGGTATAAAACCCCTTGAAGGAATTAGATTGTTGATATAACCATCCCTTATCGCTCTGATATACATTCTTCTATGTGATCTACATTTTAATCATTCCTCTCCAATGAGAATTATCCCATTGTCTACATGTAACACAATGGATCCAACATCCATGTCATTAGTCCCAAAGGCCTGACATTAGTCACATTGGCTTGTTATTCATCCCTGGGAGCTTGACAGTCGTCACTCGGCATTCCACCATAATCGCATAGCACTTACACTTGTAGTAGAGATACAGAATCATTTATCTTATGGAAGTCATTATACAGATCGACAAGATAGTTTTAGGAACGCATGTCATTGCAGGTTTTATCAGCCTAGTCTTGTTCTGGATGCCGATAATCGTTAAGAAAGGAGGGCCACTCCATATTAAGATCGGTTGGGCCTATGTCTATGCCATGTGGGTTATCGTAGGTACATCGGCCTTATTATCGATTGTCAATCTGATACAGGGAGGGTACTTCGTCACATTATTTCTAGGATATCTGGCTGTTATTACTGGCCTGCCTCTATGGTATGGCATTGCTGTGCTTAAGCACAAAGGAGGTAATGCTTCACGACGATTTTATAATAGGCGTAGATATCTGCATATCACAATAGTCATCCTTGGAACCCTCAATGTAGCATATGCGACCTTCACCCAGTTTGCTGATGGAGCTATGCTCCTCTTTATATTTGGAATACTTGGCATGACTGACATCACCAAGGCGAGAACCTCATATGACAGTTATCTCTCTCAGATAGATCCTATCGGTGATCACATAGTCGGTATGCTCACCACGGGTATTGCGGCTTATACAGCATTCTTTGCCTTTGGGGGAAGAACTTGGCTGGGAGCAATATTTACAGGTCAGCTCATGATTATTCCCTGGGTGCTGCCATCAGTGATCGGCGTGTTAGGGATCAGGTGGTATACAGCTAGGTGGACGAAGAAGACCAATTGACTATACCTCTAACATCTCGACCAACATGATATAATTACCACAGGTATCATCGAGCATAGCATACTTTGATTGGGCTGATGTCTTAGGTCCACTTTTAAATATCACGCCCTTAGCTATTAATTGATCATAGGTGCTCTCCAAGTCATCCACGTTAAACTGCGTATATGGGATACCTGAGCTATATAGCGCTTCTTGAAAGACCTTAGACGGTTCAAAGTGGAGCGGCCCAGGCTCAAGAGACACCTCGGGACCGTCAGGATCTTGAGATGATACTACGGTCAGCCACCTATTGCCTCCTCCGACATCGATATCATGCTTCTTGACGAAATCTAGTTTTTCTGTATAAAAGGCTAATGCTTGTGCTTGGTCTTTAACCGGAATGCCTACTACCTGAATTTTCATACAATCTGAAGTTAATTCTTCTCCTAAGATCATAAAACAGCTTGGTATGACGGTATATGTACTCAACTGATTTAGCATTTTATCATCAGCAAATACTAAAAAGGCTAAACCCAATCATATGCATGTACAATGCCATTTAAGCAAAGAATTCAATTATCTTTTGATCCTAAAATCAAAACTCAATGAAAAGACTACTGCTTGCTTTCATAGTTTGTTTGGGACTACAAATCTGCCATGCGCAAAAGACTCAAAAGCCTGTACTACATGCTAAAGAATGGATAGCGATAACTGGCAAGCCTTTAGGTGCTACGGCAGGTGCTATGATCTTCAATCAAGGAGGTAATGCGATAGATGCTTCATGCGCTATGTTGGCGGCAACAGCAACTATGTGGGATGTGTTAAGTTGGGGAGGAGAGACACAAGCTTTAATCTATAATCCTAATACCAAGAAGGTTATAGGTATCAACGCCTTAGGAGTCGCACCAACAGGAGCCACGGCAGAATTCTTTTTAGATCAAGACATGGATTACCCGCCACCTTTTGGTCCGCTTGCTGCTGTGACACCAGGAACACCTGGAGGCTTGATGACCATGCTGGCTGAATGGGGTTCTATGTCTCTTGCAGAAGTGCTAGCACCAGCCATGGATATGGCTGCGGGATATCCTATGGAAGCACAGACTGCGGATCGTATTGAGACGCACAAGGAGCGGATAAAAGAATGGCCATACTCCAAGGATGTCTACCTAACTCATTTAGGAGAAGAGCGGGAAGCCCCTCATGCTGGTGAGATTTTTAAGCAGACAGACCTACTCAATACACTCCAGAAGTTGGTAGATACCGAGCAGCAAGCGCTATCTACGGGTAAGTCTCGCAAAGAAGCCATCTATGCCGCCTATGATCGATTTTATCGAGGCGATATAGCGGAAGAGCTAGTCAGAGGAACCCAAGAACAAGGCGGGTTGATTACTATGGAAGACTTGGATAGTTGGCAGGTTTATATTGAAGATCCAGAAGTCACTAACTATAAAGGTATCGACGTTTATAAACTGACCTCATGGGTGCAGAGTCCAGTCATGCTTCAAGCCTTGAATATGATTGAGGATATGAATCTATCGACTATGCCTTATAATACCACTAAATATCTCCATATGCTCTATCAAGTGATGAATATGGCTTTTGCGGATCGTGACTTTTATTACGGAGATCCCTACTTCGAACCTCAAGAGCCGATGATTGGATTGCTTTCTAAAGAGTATGCTAGAGACAGAGCTGCCCAAATCAATTGGGAAGAAAATGATGAAGGTGTAAAGCCTGGCGATCCATATCCATATGAAGGAGGTGTTAATCCATATTTGGATCTATTGGAAGGCTGGAATAATGAGTCTACTTCACGCCATATACCGAAGAGTTCACTCAGTGATGAATTTCCTATTGACGATATCTTTTATACTGGAACAACATCGATTCAAGCAGCTGATGCAGACGGATGGGTTGTGTCTATTACACCGAGTGGAGGATGGGTGCCAGCAGTGATTGCGGGAAATACTGGTGTTGGCCTGAGCCAACGCATGCAAAGCTTCGTCTTGAAGGCTGAAGAAAATCCTTACAATGTCGTTGAACCAGGCAAGCGACCGAGAGCGACGTTGACGCCCAGTATGGCCCTTAAGGACGGCAGGCCCTATGTCTCATTTGCTGTACAAGGTGGAGACAGTCAAGATCAAAATTCTCTTCAGTTCTTCCTAAATATGGTAGAATATGGTATGAACGTGCAAGAAGCTGTCGAAGCTGCCAATATGAACAGCTTTCAGATGAGAGGTTCTTTTGGAAATCATGAAGTGAGCATCGGTAAGATGCTTTTGCATACTTCAACCCCATATTGGACCCGCAAGGAATTGCAGAAAATGGGTTATAAGTTAGAATTCAGCGATCGGACTTCAGGACCCCTTAATGCAATTTACTTCGATTGGGACAATGGCAGTATGTGGGGAGGCAGTAGCAATCACGGCGAAGACTACGGGATCGGCTGGTAGGTGAGTCAGCGAAAGCTGACGAACTGCATGACCATGCAGGTGGGTGAGGACCGATTCCCTATGGACTAGGGATCGATGTCCGGAGGACATCGAAGCGAGCGAAGCGCTCACGGGCGGGCTAGCCATACAAATTGCATACGAAGTAGGGATCGTTGTCCCATGAGACATTGTAGGGGAGTGAACAGCGTCGATTATAAAACCCATAACTTCATCTTATGAAACGCATCATGGTCATAGGTTGTAGCGGATCGGGAAAGTCGACCTTGTCTCTCCGATTACATAAGTTGCTCGACCTGCCGATCTACCATCTGGATCAGATATACTGGAAGCCAGGTTGGGTCGAGAGTGATCGACAAGAATGGATTGCGGCAGCAGATAGAATAATAGCGCAGTCAGAATGGATCATTGATGGCAACTATGGAAGCACCATGGATGCTCGTATGGCTAGGGCGGATACGATCATCTATCTTGATAGGTCTACATTGAAGTGTCTCTATCGCATTACCAAGAGAATATGGGAATATAAGGGCTCAACAAGGCCAGATATGACAGCTGAATGTCCAGAGCGATTTGATTTCGAATTTTATCACTATGTGCTCACCTTTAATCTAAGAAGGAGAAAGGGTCTTATTAACAAGATAAGAGCTATCCAGAACCATAAGGATGTTTATACACTTAGGAACAATCGTGAAATTGAGAAATTCTTCCAAGGCGTACAGACTTTATTACGCTCAGCACATACATGAGCACTTTTGTTGACTTTTTTCTCCTTTAAACAATCGCTAAACTGCGAAAAGGGTAGAAAAAGATGTTCTATAAGCTTAATCTTCTAATCAGCTATTATATTTAGAAAGAGGTATGCACGCAAATAATACAGAATTATCTGAAATAGAAGGACCTCCACCGATCATGTCATCGTGGAGTAGACTCTATGCTTTTGTGTTGATTTTGCATGTTGTCCTCATTGTAGGGTTCTATTTGCTCACCGTTGCATATTCCTAAGTATGGTAACTATATGTCATAGTTGATGAGCACATTGGATTGGATAGTGATGCTGTGTACGCTTACGTTCATAGTAGCCTATGGGCTATGGAAGACTCGACATGTCAACAGCACAGAGAGCTTCATCCTTGGTGATCGTGAACTCAAGTGGTATACGATTGGTCTATCGATCATGGCTACACAGGCCAGCGCCATTACTTTTCTGAGTACTCCTGGTCAGGCCTTTGATGATGGAATGGGATTCGCTCAGTTCTATTTCGGGTTACCCATAGCCATGGTCCTACTGTGTGTCTTCGTGCTACCCATATATTATAGGCTTCGAGTATATACGGCATATGAATTTCTGGAGCAGCGCTTTGATGTAAGAGTAAGGATGCTGACTTCAGCACTATTTCTCATAGGGCGTGGGTTGGCGGCGGGAATTACCATTTACGCACCTGCTATCATACTCTCTGTGATCATGGGGTGGTCACTGTGGACGAC
>CAZAXY010000085.1:0-15612 GCA_964489125.1 uncultured Saprospiraceae bacterium | reverse complement strand
AAGTTAAGCACCTTTCTCTAATTTGACCTAAACACAAAATATTGCTTAGTCCCTATAGCTATGCCTCAGTATCACGTATTTGAGAATATTATTGAGTTTTATCATCGTCATATGCCCGAGAACTAACAACTCATAGCGGCGGTTCTCTATCTAGGTTGCAATCCTCCTATCGACATCTGTTGAATACAGAATCATTCCATGCTGGCCCTGGATTTGGGAATGTGTATTGATCCTTTTTAATTGGAGTATGATTAACCACAGCCTGTAATTCAAAAAATAATTTTTAGAAGATGGATTTACCAATGTTATTTGACCCTAAGATGAATGTTATGCCCTCCTCTATCTCTAATGTTACGGGGTTAATTATTGAATAGGACTGATAATTTTTATCTCAATACTTGGCATTTATTATTTTTAATATGACTAATTAGCTTATATGTTGGGCTTTGTACTCCCCAAGGCACGTTTTAACAACAGTATAGTGTATTATAGTTGATCTTCCGCTGATATAGATCTGTGTTATATATTTCATTGTTTGGGGTCAGGTTAAACCCGCTGATCTTGTATAATTTTCTATTTGTTACTCGGATGTATACGAATCGCTCCTAATGTAATCGAAGAATGTTATTCTGTTGAAAGATAGTATAAAAGGGTGGTTTGAGAAATACAACTCACTGAGAGTATATATAGTACGATATTGCGTATTAATCTGTAATTGAAACTTGGCTTAATTAAACCTCCAACATAGTATCTGAGACGTCTTATTACCATGTTGCATATCGATAATTCGTATCTCTTCGGCACTGAGTTTAAGTAATAATTGCTCCAAGGATTCTAAGAGTCTATGACTGGAGACGAGTGTGGTACACCAACCGCTTTGAGATGCATGATCTTTGCTCTCATGTATCATCGACTTGATGAAGCTCGCTTCGCCGCCTGGACACCACAGCTCATTAGATTGACCACCGAAGTTCAGTTTTTGGTTTCCCTTTTTATATTTCAGATTTTTTCGCTTACGATTAGCTGCCTTATTGGCTTGAGCTGCAGAGGCATGAAAGGGAGGATTACAGATGATGAGATCAAAGTAATCGCCGGAATGTATGATTCCTTTTAAGGTGTGCTGTCTATTGGTCTGATGCCTGAGCTCACACTTTCCCTTGAGTAAGTCATTTTGGACTATTATCGATTGTGCATTGGCTAATGCGGCCTGATCAATGTCAGTTCCGACTGTGGTCCACCCGTAGGTACTTATAGCAACAATGGGATAGATTAGGTTGGCTCCAGTTCCGATGTCGAGTAGTTTGGTTTGATCGGAGGGGGTCATCAGTTCAGCGACATGGTGTATATAGTCTGATCTGCTAGGTATTGGAGGGACTAAATATCCGTCCGGCACGTCCCAATGGCTGACGCCATAGTAACTCATAAGCAAGGCTTTATTCAAGAGTTTGACACTGACCGGATTGGAAAATTTAATCGTCTGTTGATTCCGAGGACTCAATATGATGTGATCCTCTAACTCCGGTATAAACTTAACTAGGGTGCCAAAGTCGTATTTGCCTTGATATTTATTTTTTGGATGCATTGATACTTCTATTCAGGGTGAGGTATAACAGGTTTATTATTTGTTTATCCACGGGAATTGAGTTTTCTTGATGATGCAAAGCTATAGATTGTTAATCGCAGAGAGTGGATACTTGTGGATGAGAATATAAATTAAAGACAGCAATACATTTCATATGAGCAAGGCGATACAGTATAATCCAAACTATCCTTCTGTAGAGGATCTGCGGAAGAAAGCTTCTCAGCGGATACCAAAGTTTGCCTTTGATTATTTAGATGGAGGATGTAACGAGGATATGAATCTATACAAGAATACCAAGGAGATTAGAGATGTAGAACTTGTTCCTCAGTACCTTACTAGGCATACGACGTCCAGCGCTAAAACCACTTTGTTTGGGGTGGAGTATGATGCGCCATTTGGTGTGGCGCCCATGGGCTTACAGGGCCTGATGTGGCCGAAGGCTTCAGAAATATTAGCACAAGCAGCTCATGATCACAACATTCCTTTTTGTCTCAGTACGGTGACAACGGCGAGCATAGAGACGATAGCCGAGATTACGGAAGGGAAGTCTTGGTTTCAGCTATACCATCCTACAGAAGATAGGGTGAGGAATGATATCATCAGCAGGGTAGAGTCTGCCGGTATGCCTGTATTGGTCATATTATGCGATGTGCCAACGCTTGGCTTTAGGCCTCGTGATATTCGGAATGGTTTGGCGATGCCTCCTAAAATGACTTTCAGAAACATGATGCAAATCTGTGGCAAGCCCAAATGGGCATGGCGTACACTATTGAATGGGCAACCTAACTTTGAGACACTTAAACCATACATGCCAGAACGAATGAATCTGGCACAGCTTGGTGCTTTTATGAATGAGACCTTTTCTGGTCGCTTGAATGAGGAAAAAATAAAGCCCATCCGTGATCTATGGAAAGGGAAGCTTGTTCTCAAAGGTGTTGCTAATGAGATGGACGTAGAGAAGGCTATCAATCTAGGGCTGGACGGTGTAATCGTGTCTAATCATGGTGGAAGACAACTGGATGCGGGAGAATCGGCTATTAAGCCGTTGCAAAGGATCGCAGCTAAATATGGTGATCAACTGACGGTCATGATGGATAGTGGCATCAGATCAGGTCCTGATATAGCGTGCACACTAGCTTCAGGAGCTGAGTTCACATTTTTGGGACGAGCATTTATGTATAGCGTAGCGGCCTTAGGTAACTCCGGCGGTGATCACATCATATCAATCCTTAAGGCTCAACTCCAACAGGTGATGGAACAAATCTGCTGTGAGCAGGTGGTGGATCTCCCTAAGTTCAAAAAGAAAACCTAAGAGAACAGGAGCGGCTTAAAATTTCATGGTAAGCGATATCCGCTTTCTGTTGATGTCAATATCCATCACTCTAACTTCTACTTGCTGAGATAATTGCAACACCTCACTTGGATCGGATATGAATCGATCTGTTACCTGTGAGATGTGGATTAAACCAGACTCCTTAATGCCGATATCTACAAATGCGCCAAACTTCGTGAGGTTATTTACAATACCCGTAAGTACTAAGCCAACCTCTAAGTCGTCGATGCTTCTAATTTTTGAGGAGAACTCAACGGTCCTTGCTTCACCACGAGGATCAAGCCCGGGCTTAGCCAATTCTGTAGCAATATCCTTCAGCGTAGGCATACCGATGTCATCTGATACATAGGTAGATAAGTCGATCGCTTTGAGTTGAAACTGCTGCTGTATCTCTGCGAGATGATTTAGCTTATGATCTCTCAGTATCTTCTTAACCAGACTATATCGCTCGGGATGTATCGCTGTGTTATCGAGTAGTTCTGTGCTGTCTTTAATCCGTAGAAAGCCCGCAGCCTGCTCATAGGCTTTCTTTCCCATGCGAGGTACCTCGCTTAGCTCCTTGCGACTGGAAAATCCGCCAATCTCACTCCTATAGGTGACTATGTTATGGGCGAGGGTAGGGCCGATGCCTGAGACATATTGTAAGAGATATTTACTGGCTGTATTAAGATTGATACCAACGGTATTAACAGCAGAGACGACCGTGTTTTCCAGACTTTCGTGTAGCATGGTTTGGTTTACATCGTGCTGATATTGACCAATGCCAATCGACTTTGCCTCTATCTTTACTAATTCTGCTAAGGGGTCCATCAGTCGCCTACCTATGCTGACTGCTCCTCTCACGGTTACGTCGTAATCAGGAAACTCTTCGCGTGCTACAGTAGAAGCCGAGTATATTGATGCGCCGCTCTCATTGACCATATACACCTCGAGATCTAAGCCTATATCTTGGATAAATGTCATCGTCTCACGACCGGCTGTGCCATTGCCTATCGCTACATGTCGGACATTGTATTTATGGATCAGCGTCCGAATTTTATGCTCAGCGTCGACAGTTTTATGCACTGGCGGATGAGGATAGATGGTCGTATTATGGAGGAGTTCTCCATGTTGGTCTAATACAACAACTTTACATCCAGTTCTAAACCCTGGATCTACTGCTAATACGGCTACTTCGCCCAGAGGTGCCGCTAGGAGTAGCTGACTTAGATTATTACTAAATACCTTTATGGCTTCTTGATCAGCCTTGTTCTTGGATTTCTTCTTCCATTCATTTTCTAATGAGGGTAGCAATAGGCGCTTTAGTGCATCGGCTATGGCTATGTCAATCTGATCTGCACAAGCTCCATTGGACCTAATATATGACCTGCTGATGCGGTCATGTGCACGATCGGTATCTATAGAGATGCTAACCTTTAGGAGCCCTTCTTTTTCTCCCCGATACATGGCAAGGATGCGATGGGACGGGGTCTTCTTTAAGCTTCCAGAGTATTCGTGATAGTCTTTATACTTGCTTGCCTCATCTATTTTTTTGGCGATCACATTAGAAGTGATAGATGCATATCGGTCATATGAGTTGCGCAGGCTTTGTCTTATCCTGCTGTCCTCATTAATCCACTGGGCGATGATATCTCGTGCGCCAGCTAAGGCTTCATCAGTGGTTTTTACTTTACCCTTGCAATATCGCTTAGCTTCGCTGAGTAGATTATTAGTTCGTTGAGCAGAGACAATCTTGGCTAATGGCTCTAATCCAAGGTCACGGGCGATATCTGCTCGTGTCTTTCTGCTTCTCTTATAGGGTAGGTATAGGTCCTCAAGGATGGTAGCGTTCCAACAGTCAACAATCTTTTGCCGAAGGGTGTCTGTTAACTTCCCTTGTTCTTTTATAGCCTCGATGACGGTGTCTTTACGCTTTAATAGTTTGTTGAGCTGTTCTTGGGCTTTGGAGATGTTGAGTATCTGCACTTCATCCAAGCCACCTGTACGCTCTTTTCGATATCGAGCTATAAAGGGTACTGTTGCACCCTCATTAAGCAAGACTAAGGCCTGATTAACAGCTTGAAGGCTGAGGTTTAATTGTGTGGCTATGAGATTATTCATAGGGATCTATAGGGCAAAAATACTGCTTGCCTCAGTAGTTTTATGAGAATTTTATCCATGACTCCAGCGGTATAGCCCATAAGAAATAGTCCTATTAGGCTGATGCCCATTCCGATTATTCTTTTTGTGTTCATCTTAAAATTAATTTCCATCTCTATTCTACGCATAATCATCCCGATGCAGAAGATAAGAGACGATTGTGTAATATGAATTATAACGGATCGATAAGGTTGAGATGATCTTAATGAGTGATAATAAAAAAGCAGGCATAATGTCTATCATGCCTGCACGTATTGAGCGGTTAAATTACTAACTAACGACCTCCTTAGGCCGTCTCTATTTCTAGTGGTTGTGCAACTGGAAAATCAATAGCTACTTTAGTAGTACCATGTAGGTAATTCGTAATTGTAATTTCTCCTACAAGGTTTATGGCATCTATAAGGTTTTCTTTTGACCATCCTGCAGCAAAGAAATTCTCAACAACTGCTGGAGAAGTTGAGCCTCTATTTTCTGTGATGTTTGCGGCCAATTTTGCAAGAGCATCTAACTTTGCATCAAATGGTGCTTTACCTGATCTAATGTCAAGAATCTGCGCTTCTGAAAATCCATTCATGCCGGCAATAGCAGTATGGGCAGATAGGCAGTATTGGCATTGATTGATTTGGCTTACTGCAAGGTTTATAACTTCTTTCTCTTTTGTTTTAAGGGATGAATTGGCATTTGCGAAATCAAGGAAGTTTTTAAGTGCATTTTCACTGTGAGCAAAAGTTGCATAGATATTTGGTACAAACCCTACGGCTTTTTCCAGATTGTCAAAGATCTGCTGGTTTGTATCGGTTACTTCGCTTCGTGTTGGAACATTAAAATTCATATGAAATTTATTTTAGAATTAGATAATTGAGGACTATCCTCGTTTTGACAGTGCAAAGATGAATCAGATATCGGCAATGATTAATGTCTATTATTCCTGAAATGAGGTAGATTCTTCCCGAATTGATATCCTGTTGGATATAAGGGATAGATTATACAGAGAGATGAATTGCAAAATTGAAAGAGATAATTAAAAACATTAAGTCAAAGGCAATCCTATAAACCAATCCACGGCAAGCTCAAAATAGCCTAATGGTAATCTCATAATAACAATGGAATGAACGATGATGTAGATACCTAAGATCAAAGGAAATACCCATTGACCAGGCTTGTACTTCCTTCCAGTTATGATCAGCAATAAGATGACGAAGTATGTTATTCCAATCGTCCAAAGATATTTGTATTCTAAATATGGGAATACTGTACCTAATGCCCTTATGAGTGAGGGCTCAATAAATACTATACCTGTTGCGATCATGCCTCGGGCATGGATTCCAATGGCTTTGTCATATCGCATAGCAATAGTATAGGCGACACTGATGATTACTAAATCTTTGAATGGGATGAATGCAGAGATATACCTGGTGGATTCATTGGTTGATACTTGATGATGAGTCAACAAGACTACTGATATGAAAAATAGAGCCAGTACAAAATGAGCAATAAACCCAATGCGACGATGTAATCTGAACCTCTTCGCACGGATGAGTATAGGTTGTAAGATGAGGATCATGATCCATAATGCTGCCATGAAAGCATGAAAATGAAAGTAGCCATTGAAACTTCCTTCTGAAGAGAATAACTGTGAAAAGTAAGTCTTCCAAAATCCAACAATAGCCAATATCAACAGCCCTATCATCCATAAACCTGCTTTTCGAATGATTGGGGAATCAAGGATATTGGCTTTAGGCATGTGGAAATAGAAATTTAGTCAACCGTAAATACAGATCGATTGGTCATTGCCTCATCTATATCATTGCGATCCATGAGCTTTCTACGATACTGTCCTGCTGCATACATGTCAGCCTGATCTTTGTAGTGAGGGCTTCTGATACGACCCGATTGTCCTGTGGGGAGAATACTCCAGCTATTACCAGATACGTCGGCAAAGTCGACTATGCGTCGACATGATGGCCCACCATGCACTTCGTAGGTGCCATCTTCATCTAAATGAAAGAGCAAGTTGTTGATAACTTCGTTGGAACTAGTTGTCTCATATGGTCCAACGTTAAAATAAGGCTTGAGTATGTCACTTTGTCCTAAGCTATGGCCGTGTTCGAGGGTATGAACTGCAGACCACCTCCATGAACCGAAGTCATCACCTAACTGTGACTGAAGTTCAGATAGACTGCGCTCATATGCGCTACTTATGATGTCTTGCGGCAACTCTCTGGATTGGGTATTCTTATCATCCCACCACGGATGAGATCCATCAGTGAATAGATCATGATAGCTCCTCTTGATGAGATGTGTCACTTTGAGCATATTGAAAAGATCCTCACCGAGTTCATCCATCGTAATCTCCTTAAGTAGATTGAGTTGCATCTTGACATAGATAATAGGCGCTATGCTATGGTCACCATAGTTGCCATCCCATGTGAGGAGGCTCTTAACACCTTCATCAGAATGACCTGCTGCCTCAAGTACCGAACCGATGTGATGTGCTATGGCTGCACTATTCGTATTGGTTTGATCTAATAGCATCTGTTTGACTTTGTCAACATCCCAGTGACTCTCGGATTCTAATAGTTCTACGATGCGCTTAGCTCGATCCTCAGGAAGATAGTATCCAGGATAATTCTCCTGTTCAGTTCGTACGGATTGATTGTTGGCACTGTACACATATCCCCATGGTGGATTAATAGCCATTGGATTTTCCTCAAAGTCATAATAGCCTAAGATGTCATCTTGGCCAGTTCCATTTAAGATAAGCTTGGAGTTGACATGGTCCGGGCGGATCGGTCTATGTGCTGCTGCCCACCAAGCTATATTGCCAGACTTGTCACCATACATCACGTTGAGCCCTGGCGCAGCAATCAGGGATGCGGCTTCTTGGATGTCATCCATATCTTCAGCGGTGTTGATGGCATAGATTGACTTGAGTAGATCTACGTCCCTATGCTGATAGGTCCACCACATGGAAATGACTTCTGAAGAATCAAACCCCATCGTTTCATCAGAGATGATGGGTCCGTGGATTGTACTGCGTAAGTTCAGTTCAATATCCTGACCACCTTTGACAGAGATGATGCTTTTGGAAGATTCTATAGGCTTCCATTGCCTATTGTGGTAATAGCTTGTGCCATTTTGAGTTTCAACTCGCTCCTGATAAAAGTCTATGTCATCATTTTCATACATGGTCAGCCCAACAGCCCAATCAGGAGTATGTCCCATCACAGCGAATGGATAGCCGGCCATATGATTGCCATAGATGGAGATGTCAGGTGTCTCTATATGTGCCTCATACCATACCGATGGCTGCGAAAATCCAATATGGGGGTCATTAGCAAATATAACAGAACCTGAAGCGGTCCGATCACCAGAGATGACCCAACTATTAGAACCAATTAACGCTGGGTGGGGCAGGCCATCAAGTATCTTATGAGCTCTTGCTGAAAGATTGTCCGCTAGTGCTCCAGAGTTATGTGACTCTATCATCGTGGTGCTGGTATCGACATGGATGTCAAGGGCGTTTAGATATGCAGATCCGAGACGATCGGCTATATGATTAACCACAGGCTCAGTTTTATGTGCCATTGCAAAGCTAAAGGCCATGTAGCCCATGATATTGTGTATGTCATATATGTCAAAGTGAGTCTTTTCAATGCCAAGTATGGTGAATTCTATCGGCGTCTCATCGCTGTCAATGTAGGTATTAATGCCAGAGAGATAGGCGTTTACACATGCACGTAGTTCAGCGCTCGTTGTCTCTTGATATCGCTCGACGGCTGCGTCCGTGGTCTTGCTCATCTGTATATGACGAAAGAACTTATCAGTATCAACAGTGGCTGGTCCAAATATCTCCGATAGCCTCCCTGGTGCAATACGACGAAGCAATTCCATTTGCCACAGTCGGTCCTTCGCATGTACATAGCCCAATGTGCGGTAGGCATCCACATTGCTAGCCGCATAGATATGAGGAATACCATAGTTATCATAGATCACCTCTGTATCTGACCCTAATCCTACTAAAGATCTGGACTCATTGTAGTCGGGGCCAAGATTACCAACATATAGCCAACCGAGCAATACTCCAATGATGAGTAATATGAGGACAAGAATGACAATGCGCTTGAGCCATTTCATAAGTGAGACATTTTATTCAGTCTAAGTAAGCAAATCCTTTAGGGAGGAATGCTTAACTGGAGCTATTTTATTAGCGACGGCAGATTGTGAAATTTGTATAGAAGATATTGATTCTCGATAACGGGACAATTGAACTTTGGCTAAAATTTATAGATCAATCTGGAATGCTTGAACTTTATAGAATAGTCACTGCATAGAGTTTGCCTAACCAGAATACCCGTACAATCTACTGAGTTTCGATGTTATTGTGATTCATGAACGCCCAGTCATTTATACCTATAGGTTTCACGCTTCATCATTCTTCTCCGGTTTCTAACAATTGACTACAGAGATGTAAGCGATAAATATTATTACTTCTTGGTCGATAAACAGTTAGTTCTTTTATCATGGCATTTCGATATATGACTGATGTCCCAATTAATTATTTTTTAGGTTATGGGCGATCAGAAACTATATTCTCATATTTGACTGTTAGACAGACGTGTTAAGCTTTGCTCATGGATAATATATTTAAGAATTTTAGCTCTTGGTCGGGTACATTCTTTACCGCCGTACTGTTTATCTTATTCTATTTTGCTGCTAAGCGCCTCCTAGAACGACAGGCAAAAGGCAAGACAGACAAGAAACTTATCAAATCCTTGATACTGTTTACCATAGCATTTATTGGGATTGTCAGCGTAGTGCTGGCGATTCCTATGGATCCTGATCAGAAAAGTTCTATTACAAGTCTCATTGGCATCGTACTTTCGGCTGTTCTGGGTTTGAGTTCTACTACATTCATTGGTAATGCTCTAGCAGGAATTGCCTTGAAGTTGCGAGATGATTTTAGGCCTGGAGATTTCATTGAGGTCAACGGCATATTTGGACGGATCACTGAGCAAGGACTCTTTGATACTGAGGTGCAGATGCCTAATCGTGACCTCACCAGTATCCCCAATATGCTTCTGGCGACTAATCCATTTAATGTGACGAGGTCTTCGGGTACGATTCTGTCGACCGAAGTATCTCTGGGGTATGATGTCAATCGATTAAAGATTGAAGAGTCATTAATCAAGGCCGCTCAACGGGCTGAATTAAAGGACCCATTTGTATTAATAACCTCGTTAGGTGATTTCTCTGTAGTCTACAAAATCAATGGTCTCCTAGAGAATGTAAACTCCATCGTTAGTGCCAAGTCTAAATTGACAGGACATGTAATCGATGTACTGCATGAGGACGATATAGAGATTGTGTCACCCAACTTCATGAATCAAAGGCAAGTAGGAGAAACAGTATTTATTCCTGAAGATTATCGTGTTATGGATCCAGACATACTTGATAACGCTGCAACATCAGATAGTATCATCTTTGATAAAGCTGAAGAAGCTGAGAGCATAGAAAAACGAAAAGCCTTACTCACTGATGTTCAAGAAAAGATAGCTGCCGAACGAGAACAACTTAAACAAGCTAAAGGCGAAGAGGCGAAGGACGTCATACAAAAGAAACTTGATAGCACAATTGCACTGAGAGATAAACTCGAAGAAAAAATCGATGAGAAGGTAGAAAAACTAAGTGACAGTTAATAGACCGTCATTAGCTCAAGATTCCTAAACTATCAACACTTCAAACCAAATCAAGACTTCACAAAGGCGCTCCTTTTTATGACTTCGTATCATGTTTCTAATTAGGCGTCAGTACCAATAAAGTTTCCAGCAATGAAATTGTTACTTCCGAAGCCCCAGATAGAGATCTGTATCCTGTGCGGTTACTAGATATGGCATTTGCTTCTAAATTGTCAAAGCCACCATCTCCGTCAGTACCAATCTGGGTATTGCTCGTACCTCGTTTGATCTGAACACCAGAATTGCAATTGCCTACGGATCCGAGACCACTTCTATTAGTCCCGATATAGTTGCCAGCCACTCTGACATTATTGGCATCGCTGATACTGATACCGTGATTGTTGTTTCCTGAGATGATGTTTCTACAATTAGTTAGTCTGAGGCGATGTTATTTCTATAAGTGATGTTTCCACACCAACTGCTTTGACTAATGAAGGCTCAACTATGGCTTTGTCTTCCTGATCTAAGTTTGCATAAAAATAACCAACTGAAAAGATTCAATAATTATCTAGAGCGAATGTATAAGACATGAGGGTTCATAATCGCAGTCCCGCAATTAGTTGTTATCTCGATGACACCACTAAACTCAGAAGTATTATTGTCGGCATCAGTCGCTGTGGCAGTTATAAACATGCCATCAACTAGACCAAGTCCAGATACGTCCACGACAAACTGAAATCGTGAAGAAGTTCTGTTAGCAATTATACCTGTGCCATCATTGTTATATACACCGAGAGAATTATTTAAGTCAGCAGCACTGCCTTCTATTACATCAAATAAGTATATCGCTCCCTCACCAAATGAAGTAGAAAAGGATGCAGGCAAAGGGTTAGGGTTGGGGCCGACGTCTCCGACGAATACTTCTATCACAGCATTAGCAGGCGCGAAACCATTAATAGTCAAATTATCATCTCTCAAAGAAGCGAAACTAAATACTGGGAAATTTTGGAGGTTATTGGCACCTGAGTCGATATCCCCATTATCATTAGAAGTGACATTATCAAAACCTAAGTCTATCCCTAATGCGCCATTATTAGCTGTTTGGTTGCGGCTGATGCGATTCTGAGTACCGTCGCCCGAGAGTCCTACTCCCATGTCACCATTGTTTTTGATGCAGTTTCCGACGACAAATTCATCATTGTTAGACATGCCTTGATGATACCCTATCACACTCGATGAGGATGTGCCTGTTATGAATATACCTCTCATATCATTACCAAGAATCGACATTCTATCTGCTCCTACTCCGATAAAATTACCTGCCACGGTATTATCATTGGTATTGAAGAGTCGTATTCCATCGCCTCCATTGGCTGAGATGACATTTCTTTCCACTCCATCGTTTATATTGTCGCCATTTGTCCCAATTATATTTCCGCCAAAGCCTCCTGTAATATCTACACCGTTGGCAGTGTTGCCCAAGGCTATATTACCGCTGACATCTGTACCAATAAAGTTGCCTGAAATAATATTGTTACGACCAGTGCCACCCACCTGCATACGGATTCCTGATCCATTGGCAGATATAATATTGCCTTCGTTCTGGTCGTCATCACCATCTCCATCAGTTCCGATCAGATTGTCGGAAGATGATCCCTGTAACTGCACTCCAAAGTTGGTGTTTCCACGACCTATTGTACCAGATATATCCGTTCCCAAGTAATTACCCGATACGATCTGATCGCTTGAATTAGCAATACGGATGGCGTCATTACCATTTGCAGAGATTATATTTCTATACAGATCTGATGCCTGAGGAGCAATAGCACCGTTATAGCCGATGATATTTCTTGCGAGGGCATCTCTTACGATTACACCATTAAAATCATTGCCTATTGCGATGACGCCGTTTTTGTCGAGCCCTATGATATTTCCTGCAATCCAAATGTTACTCGTATTTCTGATCTGTACACCCTGACTATTAGCTGAGATTAAATTCCCTTCATGTAGATCATTAATGCCATCACTATTAGTACCTATGTAAGAATCTGTAAAATTCTGAACACTGATACCATTGCTTGAATTTCCCGATGCTGTAATGCCATCTGAAAGTGTACCTATATAATTGCCCCATATAAAGGCATCGCTATGCGCTACACTACCTATTATCCCTGATCTATAGTCCGAAATACTCAATCCCGATATGGCTATAGAGTTAGCATTAATTCTTAATGCATCTATTAGACCTGTAGTACTTGTGAGCTCAATGTTGAGCACTCTTGATGCAATGTCCCCTTGAGTAGAGCCTTCTTGGGTGTAACCTGTGATGTGTGTATGATCATCCGTGATTGATCGATAGACCGTAGAGTTAGTAATTCGTTGTACTCCAGATCCCGGAATCATAAATATCGATGTCTCTACTCCTGGAGGTTTTGTAAAACTAACTCCTCCTAACGGGGAGTCATCTTGATCCAGATTGAGATTGGAAAGCTCATTACTATTATCAATGAATTGTCTCACAGACCCTTGTCCACTATCATTCGTATTAACGATTATGTCATAGTTTACTCCAAAATCTATACCTGCGAGATCGCTTGTACCAACAGATATTTGTGTAACAGACTGAGCAATTGTTGACAAAGTTGTTAATGAAGACAGGTTGGCATCGGACGTATTAGGACCCGCATCTTCTCTGCTTGGATCTGCACCTCCTACCTCTGAGGCAAATGGTGATATGCCATCATGTCTATAAGTCTGAACTGGTAAAATAGCCCTGCCAGTGCTGTTAGAACTACGGTTTGAGACTACAGAATTACTGACCATACGTACTATAAAAGACCCAGAACCAACGTCGCCAAAGTTATACCTCCCAGAGGCATCCGTGATAGTATTACCTATATAGTTGCCACCAGATCCATATAGTTCGACGAGTACATTGTCGAGCGCAATATCATCTGACACCCAGGAAGATGACTGTGCTGAGATATCTGCAGTCACATAATCTCGACCTATTCCACCTCCATAGTTTATATCCTCAAACACAAGTCCTGAGATATCAAGGCATTTGATAAGGCTATTGTCTTGCCAGAAGTTATTAGGAGGCGGACTATATGTAAATCCTATTACCAGTCCGTCAGTATCGACTGAGGGGGCGCCAGTTCCAACTACACCATCATCATCGGGATCAGTTATGCTTTCTTCTCGGGCATCGTTACATCCATCATCATCAGAGTCTAATTCATAAGGATCATAGATACGATCACTTATAGCCTCGCTGTCAGAGATGGTGTAATTTATAACACCTATATCAATAACAGTTTCGAGTGGATCGTACAATCCATTTAGCCCTGTGCTTGCTATAACACCATCGATGACACCATCATTGTTGGTATCTGCAGCAAGATGACCAGATTCTATTAAATCAGTAAGGCCATCGTTGTCACTATCCAGATCTCTCGAATTGACATATGTATCATTATCAACATCAATATTGAACTCGCACACTTCTACATTGATTCTAAAATCATCATACCAGGTGTCTACACTGAGGTCTGTTGTTTTATTGTAAAAATATACTCTGAACGAATAGGTTTGATCAGGATGAAACAGATATTGATTGTCATCAGACTCTTGTATCTGAGTTGTGCGAGTAGGATTGATGTTGTCATCGACAGTAAATACATCAGATATGAGTTGAGAAGTAGTAAAGTTATCATCTGAAATCAAAATGCTAAAATCGTAACCAAAATTATCTCGAACAACAACATTGTTTAATCCTGACTTGGTAAAGGAAAAACTATGAAGAAACATAGCATTGATATCTGCTGCTGTGGTAAGTGTATATTGTAAATAATCTTCATCAGCGATTGCATCTGAGAGATCGAGTTGATCAACCCCTATAATATTGAGCTGAGTAGAAACAATATTTGCGGTAATCCCTGAGCCATATTCCTCAAGTTGGGCCGATGCGACGAGCTGTGAATCCAGAATGTCTGCTTCTCGAGTGTTTGGTGGCGTATTATGACTCCACCATATCATACTGCTGAAAACTCCTCTACAATTATATTCATCACTATCTCTAAGACCATCATTATCATCATCTATATCAAGGGCATTACATACGCCATCCTGATCCAAATCTGGTTCGCTGCCTAAATCACAAATAGTATTTATTAGCTCGAGACAAACCGCATCAAAAGTCGCTGATCCAGCAGGTCCGTTTATACTTAATACTACATCGAGGTGCGTTGCATTGGGTGGAATAGTCAAAGTAGTAGTGTGTTCTTCATAAATGTCTTCAAATACTTGACGTTCATTAGAGGCAATGATTCGATCGAGAGCATCCACTACTTCAAGACTGCCTTCAGCTCTTGTACCTCCTTCAGTTTTGGCATAAAACCTGAGTCGGTAAGTTTCTCCCGGCAATACGGGTATCCGCTGCGATGCAGCACCTGTGCCGCCATTCACAATAAGAGCATTATTGCCGATGAAAGCATCACTAGAAACAAAGCTATTACCATGATCTGTCCAATCCGTCAATCCTTGGTCAAACTGATTATTGCTTAGTATTCCATTATCACATAAAACATCATCTAAACAGCTTCCTAATATATCAATGGAGTTGCCATCAATTACAAAAGCCGCATCTCCCGAACTTGTTCTTAGATGCTGACGCACACCGTATCTTAATTTAAAAGTAGATCGATCTATATAGGTAAATCTTACAGCACCCTGAGGATCATCTGCATTCTGATCCGCTGTGCCAGTAAGAGATAGATATTGTCCATCAGAACTTATAGTTAAGTTAGTTGCATTGTCCAAAAGATAGATGTTCAATTCCTCTTGTGAAGCACCTACAATTTCAACCCTAGCAGTTGAAA
>CAZAXY010000084.1:0-15757 GCA_964489125.1 uncultured Saprospiraceae bacterium | reverse complement strand
GGTCTGGTAGTTCAGTTGGTTAGAATACCTGCCTGTCACGCAGGGGGTCGCGGGTTCGAGTCCCGTCCAGACCGCATAAGAGCTTTCGTCAATTTGATGAAGGCTCTTTTTGGTTTATAAGAATTTTCTTATGGCCTATTAACTAGATCGACATCGCATTAAAGCCTCCATCTACCACCATCTCATGGCCAGTGATAAACCCTCCTGCCTTCTCCGATGAAAGCAGCAAAGTAGCTCCGATTAATTCCTCAGGATCACCAAATCTCTTAGCTGGGGTCTTGCCTAAGATCTGATCAATTCTTGATTCACTCAGGATTTTTCGATTTTGCTCGGCAGGAAAGAATCCCGGCACAAGGGTATTTACACGTACACCTTTATCGGCCCATTCACGAGCAAGGTTTTTGGATAGATTATGTATGGCAGCCTTACTGGCAGAATAGGTAAATACTCTCGATAATGGATTGAGACCGGATATAGACCCTAAGTTGATTATAGACCCTGGTCTCCCTGCTTTAAGAAAATAAGCTCCAAATATCTGACATGATCTGACCGTACCCATAAAGTTCACATCGATGATTCGCTGTAACTCCTCTTCAGATATATCGACGAAAGGCGTTGCAGAATTTACTCCTGCGCCATTGACAATGATGTCTATCGCTCCATGTAATTCTATCGTCTGATTAATAACCGATTCGATCGAAGTACGCGACGATACATCGCCTTCCAGAAAGGCACCAGTTCCTCCTGCAGCTTCAATAACTGCAAGCTTCTCAGATGCTTTTTGAGCATTCCTTCCGACTAGGACCACCTTCACTCCAGCTCTAGACAAGCCGATGGCCATATGTCCGCAGAGCTCCCCAGTGCCTCCAAAGACAACGGCGACTTTACCTTCCAAATCAAATAGTGAGTTTATGTAAGCCATAAGTCTAACTTGTATTAGATGCCGAGATAGTTCTTGACATTATAGTAAGAAATATTCTTCGCTAGTTCTTTAAGTAGTTGTTTATCCATGGGCATCTCTCCAACTTGGGCCTTTTCTGCAAGGAAGCCACTTAGAATTCGACGATAGTAATCGTGTCGCACAAAACTTGAGAAAGACCGACTATCAGTAAGCATACCTATGTGCGTCCCTAATGCAGTTAACTGCATAGTCACGTCGAGTTGCGCACGGATACCTGATACATTATCCAGATGCCACCAGGCGGCACCATATTGCATTTTTCCAGGATTTGGGCCTTGTTGAAAATTTTGAAGCGCACAGCATATTGCCTCTGTCTCATTTGGGTTAATATTATATACTACCGTTTTAGGCAACTGATCAGTCTGATCCAATTCATCCAAGAAATTAATCAGCCTATCCGCCTGACTCCAACTCCCCATAGTATCAAATCCAGCATCTGAACCAGTACTCAGTGTAAGTCGTGTATTGACACGTCGCTGCGGGCCCAGATGGAGCTGCATTATCCAACCCTTTTCATGATTCCATTTGGCTATTTCTATTAAGGCTCTATAAGCAGGCGTCTTGGGATCAGGGATGTGCGAGATGCCATGATCGGACATCATGCATCCATGTCTATCGAAGTAATCATGGCGCTCTTTTAGAGAGGGTAAGTCTATATCATCTGATAAGAGGTATTGATCAGGTCTGTAAGTCGGTAATACAGCTGTTGCATACTTATTCGATTTTAACGCTCTATGATGAGCCAAGTCTTCATATGGGTCGTCTGTAGTTCCTATCAACTCTACATTAAATTGCTTCAACAAACTCTGAACTGAAATCGACGTACTCAGTTGCCGATTGGCCTCACTCCAGACATCATTGGCAGTGTCAGCATTCAGTGCCCTTGAAATTCCAAAAATCTCAGACAACTCCATATGTGCCCATTGGTATACAGGATTTCCTAATGCTAATGGAAGTACAGTTGCAAAGGCTTCAAACTTTTCATAAGGATCTGCGTCACCAGTTACCAAGCGCTCTTCAACTCCGCAGCCACGCATTAATCTCCATTTGTAATGATCGTGTTTAAGCCATAGCTCCCACAAATTCTTAAACTTGTGATCACCGAGAATCTCTTCGGCCGGAAGATGAGTATGATAATCGATGATCGGAAGATCTTTGATAGAATCATAGAGCTCTACAGATATTGGATCATTTAAACGCATGGTAGCGAATAATTAGAGTTAATAATAGATGTGGTACCAACCATCATCAAACTTGGATGCGGTAAATGTATCAATTAGACCATATGGAAAAAAATTGTTGGCAACTCTATCTCTCCAATCGATAGATCTAAGGTGTTTAATTTTTCTACATTCACTGTTGCCAAGTGGGCCGTTCATAATCGGCTACTCTTGAATTAAATGCACTTATGCGATATGTGATTGTTACAGGTGAGGTTTCGGGAGATCAGATAGGCGCGTCTATAGCGAAGGCGCTCAAGGATCGAGATCCTGCTACACAGTTGTCTGCGATGGGAGGTCAAGAATTAAGAAAAGCTGGTGCAGAAATCATCCAAGATAATATCGATCTCGCAATAATGGGTTTTTCTAATTTGCCTAAGAAAGCCCTTCAATTACAACGAGTATTTCACAATCTGCGTAGCGCCATAGAGCTGATAAATCCTGATGTAATTATCTATGTAGACTTTGCCGGATTAAACCTCAGATTAGGGAGATGGGCTAAACATAAAGGCTATAAAAATATTTATATCGCTCCTCCCAAAACATGGGCATCGAGAGCCAATCGAAATAGAGCTATTAAAAGAGATTTTGATCTGCTGATCTCACTCTTCCCTTTTGCCAACGAATATTTTTCGTCTCAAGGATTGAATTCCAAATTCTTTGGTCACCCACTACTCAACTCCTTGCAATCTGCTTCATCCAGAGACAATCAAGAGACTATACTTATAGCTCCAGGCAGCCGAACCCAAGAAATAGAAAGTACGCTACCTGTCATTCGTGAGTATATCCTTCAAGCTGTCCAGCAAAAATTTATCGTGAGTAAGGTGGTAAGCCAGAATCCAAAGTTGTATAGTTCATTTTTGGGTGGTTTAGGAAATGTTACGATTTCTGAAGAACCCCTTAAAGATCTACTTGGCAAAGTTAAACTGGCTGTCATAACATCAGGCACTGCCACGCTCGAAGCGGCAATCATAGGAGTACCTCAAGTGGTGATTTACAAAACTACCACACTGAATTACCTCGTCGCCAAGAGTATGATTAAAACAGATTATATTTCTCTTCCCAACTTGATTCTAAACAAGCTGGCCGTTCCAGAATTGATACAATCCGAACTTACGAGCAAGAACCTGATAAAGGCTGTCAGCAATATAGCTCAAAGCGAAGATGCTATTATGAAAGACTATACTAAGATACAGGAGCTATATAGTCAAATTGATCCAGCTGGCATGATCGCTTCTGCGATTATGACCCAAATATCTGCTATATAGTTGTTTTGACCATCGTTGAAACCACAAAATCAAATTTTGAGATTGCTGCAATTCTATGTAGTTAACTTACTACGTTAACATAGGATACCGAATATATCATATGTTAATTTTGCCACTAGAGATAGGGTGCGATAATAAATTTACGTCTTTAATAGTTACAACCCAACAACTACAAACCCTTTGAGAGCACTTAAATACATGTTATCAATTATACTGCTGCAACTGCTGTCAACAAGCCTTTCAGCAAGTGTTATTGATACGATTCCATTGTTCAAACTCAACTTCTACATGATGGGAATGAGCGATGTTGATGAAAGTGTCACACTAGATATTGGGCGCAATATTGACTATCTCAATAATGAGTTTGAAAACCGTATTGTCTTTGAAATCGGTAAGTTGTTCATTGATGAAAATCACGCATACATCCCAGATCTTCATGATGCAGCCATAGGGCGTGGTGATGAGGATATAGAAGATATAGTTGACGCCATAGAGATGGCTGGATCGATAAATATATACATATTCGACACATATAGTAAGAGACAAGATGGTAGCGCCATGATGGGATTCACGCCTGTGTTAAGCAGGATGAGACATACCTACGAGCACAATTCTCCACAATTTGACCGTATATTTCTTTCATATCCAGGATTGAAAGATTTGACTACCCTGGTACATGAGATGGGGCATTTTCTGGGTTTAAATCATCCTTGGGATCTCGATCACATCAATAAGCATATGATGGGATTAACCGATGATGACACAGTTAAGAAGAACCATATGTCATATGGTGTCGAGGTATCTCAATTTACCGAGGAGCAGCTTGACAGAATGCAGCATTTCGCCAAGACATTCAGATCATACCTACTTAGTAACGAAGATGACATCGTACAGGCTTACGATTGAGCCTCTTTAATCATCTTCTTAACATCTTCGAGGCTCAGCGCTTCGAGTTCTTCTTTTTCAAGCTTTTTATCATTGACCTTAGGGATCTTAACACTCTTTTTTCCAACTCTGAAGAAAGGGCCCCATCGTCCGTTTTCAATAGCTATCTTTTCTTTAGGCCATTGCTTGATATAGCGATTAGCTTCTTTTTCAATCTTTGCCATGACCAGCGATATGGCATCATCAGCAGATAAATTGTCAAAATCGTACTTCTTGCTCACATTGGCATATAGCTTTTCCCACTTGACGAATGGACCGAATCGTCCGACACCCTTGGTGATCGGTTTTTCCTGATAAGTCGCAATTGGTCGATCTTCTTCTCGCTTGGCCTCTATTTTCTCTATCGCCTGCTCCATTGTCACAGATAACGGATCTGTCTTACGTCCGAGGGAGATATACTTTTCATCAAACTTGACATATGGCCCGTATCTGCCTGCTCCGATCTCTACGGGTTTGTTTTCATATTCGCCTAAGGTCTTAGGCAGTTGGAAGAGGTCCATAGCTTCTTCATAAGATATCGTCTCCATGGATTGGCCTGGTCGGAGATTGGCAAACTTAGGCTTGCCTTCGTCGCCAACTTCTTCACGACTACCGATTTGCACCACAGGACCATATCGAGTAATCTGCACTAATACGCTATGTCCTGTCTCGGGATCCTTACCTAACACGCGAGTTCCCTTAGCACGCTCTGCAGTTTCGATGGTTTCTTCGACATCCTTATGGAACGGCTCATAGAATCCCTTGAGCATGGCCTTCCATTCGGCTTGACCCTCTGCGATATCATCGAATTTTTCTTCTATGCCTTTTGTAAAGTTATAGTTCATGATGTCACCAAAGTGTTCATCCAGAAAGTCAGTCACGATCATACCGATATCTGAAGAATACAGACGATTGCTCGTAGCACCTGTGTTCTCTGTTTCAGTATTTACGGAAACTGCATCGTCCCTGAGCGATATGACTCTAAAATCACGAGGAGTACCTTCTCTGCTCTCCTTAGTGACATAGCCACGAGTAGGATCGATGATCTTACTGATTGTCGGAGCATATGTTGATGGTCTACCGATACCGAGTTCTTCCAACTTTTTAACCAAGCTTGCTTCTGTATATCGAGCAGGACCCCTTGTGAATCTTTCTGTTGCCTTGATATGATCTAAGTCTAATACCTGACCAACAGTTAATGGAGGTAAAATTCCTCTTGTATCTTCTGGATCATCTTCATCCTTTGATTCCATGTATACCTTGAGGAATCCATCGAACTTGAGCACCTCACCATAGGCCTTTAAACCCTGGTCTTTATGGGTCGAGATGCTTATATCTACTGTAGTCTTCTCCAGCTCTGCCTCTGACATCTGAGAGGCTATGGTACGCTTCCATATCAACTCATAGAGTCGTTGTTGATCTCTATCTGAAGTCACAGACTGGCGATCTATATATGCTGGTCTTATGGCTTCGTGAGCTTCTTGCGCATTTTTGCTCTTCGACTTAAACTGTCTTTCTTTATGATACTTATCACCAAAGGAGCTCTTAATCTCCGCCCCAATTGTCTCAATGGCAGTTCCACTAAGTGAAGTAGAGTCAGTTCTCATATAGGTGATGAAACCCTGCTCATATAGGCGCTGTGCATTGGACATAGTCCGATTAACACTGAATCCCAGTTTGCGAGAGGCTTCTTGTTGCAATGTCGAGGTTGTGAATGGCGCCGCAGGCTTGCGTTTAGTCGGCTTTGTCTTAATATCCTCAATAGTGAAGTTAGCACCTTTACATTGCTCAATAAATGCCTGTGCATCACCTTCAGTTGCTAATCTATTAGCCAATTCGGCTTTGAGCATAGCCTTGTATCCATTTGAATCTTTTACTTCAAACTCTGAGGTCACTTTAAAGTATGGCTCTGTCTGAAAGGACTGTATCTCACGCTCCTTCTCAACGATCAACTTCACGGCTACCGACTGAACACGCCCTGCACTCAATTTATTCTTTACCTTGCGCCAGAGCACTCCACTCAATTCAAATCCTACTAATCGATCCAGTATTCTTCTGGCTTGTTGTGCATTCACCAAACCCTGATCAACAAGTCGTGGCGTTTCAATTGCCTTGAGTATCGCAGATTTAGTGATCTCTCTAAACACAATGCGCTTAGTTGTCTGAGGATCTAAGCCTAAGACTTCACATAGGTGCCAAGAGATGGCTTCCCCTTCGCGGTCTTCATCCGTTGCGAGCCAGACCTCACTGACTTTCTTGACAGCAGACTTAAGTTCTTTAACAACCTTGGTCTTTTCGGGAGAGACGACATACTTCGGTTCGAAGTCATTTTCGATGGCTACGCCTTTTGTGCCTTTGTCGAGATCTCTGATGTGCCCATAGCTCGACTTCACTTTGAAGTCTTTACCGAGGTACTTTTCAATAGTCTTAGCCTTAGCTGGGGACTCGACAATCAATAAATTCTTAGCCATGGGAAATTTCTATGCTATCTACACAATTCAAAAAAAATTCAAAACTATAAATTTTGAACGACAGGCTACTGATATTTTTGATAATTGGATCGAACTGTTTCTAAAAACATCTCAGAGGAATATTTCTATCACCAACCAGAGAAAACCAATTGCCTCAATTAATTTGAATATTTGGCAAGCCAACAATCGTTGTGGCAATACGCACTAACCACTTTCATTGTTTAATCAAATCACGGAATTCTTAAGGTTATTTTTCTTAGCGCCGCCAGTAGAGCTCTAATTAGGTATGACCTTAACGGTTTTCTTTTTGTTGCGCTCCTCCTGTTCTTTCTTTCTTAATTCATACATAGCCGATGCACGCTCCTCAATATTGAGTGGTAATTCATTGAGCTGACGATAATAGGTTCTGATAAGAAATGTCGACATATCAGTTGGAATACTTACGCCCAATTGCTTGAGGTGGTGTGATAATCTGGAGCCTTCATAAAAATTCCACTTGCTGATCATCCACTTGCCCAACCCTCTATTTAATCGCTCTACGACCAGCTCTTCATCTGCTCCAATGAGCTTGGCGCGGCTTTCTTCATTGGCGATGCCATTAAGCTGTGCCATGGCGTCATCGATATCTTTTGGAATATAGACGCCATTGATTTCTTCTTTGACGATGTTCTCCTCATACTTTCGCTGATGCGCTGCAGCAACATCGTCTTGTCCAACGAGAACTCCTGCAATCAACAACATTGAGAACGCAAGTACTATAGATTTCATGACTTTTGAATTACTCAATTGGTATAACTGAGAAGTAACAAAAATTATTCCTTGACAGCGTATATTAACAGTGCTTTAAAAAATTAACACCCTATCAGTACATGCGCATAGGATTACCCGAATTGATTTTAACACAACTTATACTATATGCCGGTCTATGGCTAATCAATCCGTACGCAGGCTTTATGCTGTGCATGATCGTTGCCACAATCTCCGCGGCGATCTTAATCATATCGCTCATCATGGAACTCGTCGAACGATCCAAAGTGCCAAAGATCTACTTCCGATTTATGCTAACAGCAGTCATATGTCCCATTGTGGTGGCATTATTTTTTATTGCGTTCTATCCAGGGGCGATGAGTTGGATGTAGAGTAGCAGATACCATTAGCAGAAAAATGTCATCACATTATTGACTTCAAGAGGATTCAATCTCTTGGTAATGTTACAGGTAGTAATTTTTTTCAATGGGCTGAAGCCCAAACGGAGGCCCATTGGGCGGTTTAAACGAACTAGGTTTTCCGCTTCTTCTTCTTAGCAGCTGGAAAGAGTACATTGTTAAGGATCAATCGATAGCCTGGACTCTTCGGATGGAGATTAAGGTCCGTTTCTGGATCATTGACATAATGTCTGTAATCTTCTGGATCATGCCCTCCATAAAATGTCCAGGTACCATAGCCAAAGGTACCATGCAAGTATCTTGCCTCGTCAAGGCTTTTGTTCTCACCCATGATGAGGACGTCGGACTTGATAAAGTCTCTATCATAAGCAGTTGTCTGCCCCATAAATCCCTTCACAGTGCGAGTATGATTTTGTGTGAGCATAGTAGGGATTGGGTCCCACTTAGCTGAAAAATCAAAAAGTGTGAAGTAGTCCGACTCAGCGGCTAGCGCACTCCTCTTGCGTGGAGACATATCTATACTAGAGTATTCATACTCAAGTGGATTTGGCTCAAGCTTAAAATCCTTGAACGCAAAAGTCTGCGAAAAGTCCAGGTGATCTTGGCATCCTGCATGCTTAGAATCGCCGTCATAGATCTTATCACATATATCTGTTTTTGCGGCGGCGAGTGCGATATCAAAGCTATCTGTAGCGCTGCACATGGCAAACATAAAGCCACCCCCCTCGACATACTCTTTAATTCTGCTCGCCACGGCCAACTTGAGCTTGGAGACTTTTTCAAATCCCAAACTTGTCGCCAACTCTTCCATCTTGCGTTGATTCTCCTGATACCATAGCGTCGTATGATATGATCTATAGAACTTCCCATACTGGCCAGTAAAGTCTTCATGATGTAGATGTAGCCAGTCATATTGCGCTAATTTATCCTCCAGCACTTCACGATCATATATAGTCTCATATGGGATTTCTGCATAGGTTAGCACCATAGTGACAGCGTCATCCCAAGGTTGTATCTTCTCCCCACGGGCGTTGAATGGTGGGGTATAAACTGCAATCTTAGGTGCTTGCTCCAGCTTGATGACGTCCTGATTTTGCTCTGGATTGGCGATTTTCTGTCTTATATTAGCAAATTGCGCATTAGGAATTACTCGATAATCTACACCGCGTATCTTGCATTCTGCCTCGATGCTTTCGGTATGTTCGAATGCGAATGATCCTCCCTCATAGTTGAGTAACCAATAAGCTTCGACACCTTTTTCCAGCACCCAGTAGGTGATTCCATATGCCTTGAGGTGTTCCGTCTGATTTTCCTCATCCATTGGTAATAAAATGTAAGAGGCGTGAGCAGTATAAGATATTACTACACTCAGAATAGCAATCCACAGAATTCTCATAATCGTCATTTTACTATAGCGCATAAAGTTACTCTATAGTATACTACCAAGTTTCTGTTTTTATTGTTCCCGGCAGGTATCAACTAGGCGTTATATAAGTCATAAAGACAGCATAACAACATATGCGGTATAAGTAAAACACTTCGATAGAAATAATAATACTTTTGCAGCCTTGAGCAGATTATACTATGATGCAAAATATAAGTTTTGAATACCCGCCTGCATGGATGGTGTTATGTGTGGTGTGTGCCATAGTATTTAGCCTACTGCTGTACTTTCGCTCCGCTATTACGACCGATAAAGGCCGAGGCCTATCATTGTTACTTGGAGGGCTTAGATTTCTGTCTATAGGTATCATCACCCTCTTATTATTGGGGCTTCTGTTACAATCTTCAGAAGAAGAGTCCAAGCAGCCTATCGTAGTAATAGCTCAAGATATAAGCGAGTCGGTCAGTGGGCTTGAAAGCAATGAGGAACTCAAGGCGAGCATAGATGCACTAAGCACCCAACTCCAAGACAGATTCAAAGTAGATCATATATTCTTCGGTTCAGAGATATATCAAGAACTTGACTCGACAAGCCAGGCCGATAAAACCACAGATATCAATCAACCTATAGAGTATATTAGCGATATCTATGAGGGTGAAAATCTCGCAACCTCTATTGTAATTACCGATGGTATCTATAACGAAGGGAAAAATCCGATCTATAGTGGCTACAATCATACGAGTCCAATCTACAGCGTCGCCCTCGGCGATACCACGCCGATAGTAGATCTATCAGTTAAAGAAGTGCTCTATAATCAGATCGGCTATCTCAATGACCAAACAGAAATACAGATCGACGTCAACGCTCGTGATTGCAATAATCAGCGTACGCTATTGAGAGTCAATCAGCGAGTAGGCTCAGGTACTAAGTTGATTCATGAAGAGAATATCAGAATAGATAGTGATGTTTTTTTTACGACTCGCTCGGTTACGTTGGATTTATCCACTGTTGGTCTTGCCGAATATACAGTAAGTGTCTCCTCACTAAATAGCGAACAGAATAAGGTTAACAATAGAAAGACTATATACATAGATGTCCTCGATGCCCGACAGAACATCTTAATTTTAGCTAATGCTCCTCATCCTGATGTGGCAACACTCAAGCAAATATTGGGTAATAACAAAAACTATGAAATCAGTGTAAGTTACAACACCTCTGAAGTAGATCTAAACACTGCCGACCTAGTCATCCTCCACAATCTGCCATCAAAAAAGCAATCCATAAAATCTATCCTCCAAAGGTTGGATCAACTAAAAACACCAAGGATGGTGATACTAGGAAATCAAACCGTATTGAGCAGTCTAAATAGCTTGCAATCCATCGTGAACATCAAGGGTCAATCGGGAGTTAGCAATGATAGTGAAGCAGTAGTGACTGGCGACTTTACCAATTTCAATATTTCTGACGAGGTTGTCGCTCGAGTAAAAAGATATCCGCCTCTGACTAGCCCTTTTGGCGAATACAGCTTCGGCCAGAGTCAGCAGACCCTATTACAACAGGCGATCGGGGGCATTGAGACGGACTTCCCGATGCTTAGTTTTTCTGAGTATGACGGCATCAGATGGGCCTTCTTATTTGGAGAAGGAATCTGGAGGTGGAAGTACTTTGACTATATCGAAGATGGCGGCTATGAGGTGATCTCTGAAATCATAGACAAGTCCATAGTATACACATCAACTAAGGATGATAAGCGAAAATTTAGGGTGAACTCCAGCGACAACATCTATCAAGAAAATGATGAGGTCAGAATAGTCGGTGAGCTATATAATAGCAACTATGAGCTAATCAATGATCCTGAAGCCTATCTGACGATCACCAATGAGGCTGGAGAAGAATTCTCCTATACATTTTCGAAATCCAATAATGGCTATGCACTAAATGCTGGTGTATTTGTTCCAGGGCGGTACAGCTACATTGCAAGCACTACTCATGCTGGGGAGCAATATGAGGATACTGGTAAGTTTTCGGTGCGGCGCATAGAAGTTGAGAAATCAAACCTCCAGGCAAATCACAATGTTCTGCATGCCTTGGCAGCTAAGTCTTCTGGCAAAGTATTTTATCCTGATCAGATAAATCTACTCCAAGAAGAACTCCTCGGCAATGATCAGATGAAGCCGATACTGTATCAAAATGTGGTAAATCGAAGCATATTAGATCTCAAGTGGTTACTTGGGCTATTGTTGCTAAGTCTTGTACTAGAGTGGTTCTTACGTAGGTACTTTGGAAGATTATAATATCTATCCCTTAAAAAAGTTTAGGCCTCAACTACATAGCTGGGCCTATTTGCTAATAGAATCAAAATGATCCTTTATTTCTTTTTTAATGCACTTCTTAAATTGTGCTACACCTTCGATTCTTTCATTATTCGTTCACCGAATAGTAAAATGATCGCCGATGCAATGGCGAATATGATCATGGGTAATAATTTGATTCAAGTTATGGTATAAATCCTCAGAATGTCAAGGTTTTACCATAGAATACTTAATCTTGAGTACTTATCGCAAGTATCACATAAATTTTTCCATTAATAAAAAAGCTAAGCCATTGTGATGATAGCTTAGCCTTACTTTTCAGTTTAATTTCTCGTGGAGAGATTATACTAGCGCCTCATATTTATTCTCAACGATATTCCGAGAAACTAATTTAAATCTACCCAACTTGTACCATCACAAAGTCTAAGCTTGTTGGTATTGTCATTCATATAAAGCAACCCCTTATCTGTTGCACCACAAGCGGGTTCTCCGTTGGTCAATACATCAATCGGAATTAGTTTAGCAGTCTCCGAGATGTTCAGCGTTCCATTTATTTGCACCAAATTGTTATCAAACTCACCATAGATGAGAGGAGAGGTATTGTCAGGTTGAAAGGAACGTGCCGATTCTATGTATAATCTATTAGATCCAGTTTCACTAAATCCTGCATCGGTGCCAATAAAGATATTAGAGGAACCTTCATTATCTCTACCTGAATCACTACCAATGAATACATTATTTGAGCCTTCGCTATTTGCAAGGCCACTCTGCCTTCCAATATAAATATTGCCAAATCCGTCCTCATTGTTCAATCCAGAGTTAGCTCCGAGAAAAGTGTTGGCTCCGCCTGAAATATTCTTAGAGCCGCTATTATAACCTATAAAAGTGTTGAAATCAGAGGAGTCAATACTTGCCCCAGCATTATCGCCAATGAGTGTGTTAAAGCTTCCAGTTTTATTAGTATGTCCTGAGATATGGCCAACAAAAGTATTTGACTCTCCTAAGTCATTATCTCGCCCTGAGAGGTAGCCTAAAAAAGTATTATTAGTACCAAGCGTATTATTATTTCCAGCACGATAACCGATAAATGTTAGATTCGAGCTCTCAGCTTGCCAACCTGCCTCACTACCAATAAAAGTATTTAATGCCCCTTCAGATCGAAATCCTGCTCCCCAACCTATAAAGGTATTCGCAAAACCTTCATTAGATAATTGCCCGGCGGATTTGCCAACAAATGTCCCTCGATTACCATTCACATTTCCTCGACCTGCCAAGCTCCCAACAAAGGTATTCTCTGCTCCCGTTTGATGACTTTGCCCAGCTTGATTTCCTATAAAAGTATTATAGGTAGCAACTAAATGATTTAAATCTATAGGGGTCAAATTTCCACCACTTTGGTGTCCGATAATAGTGTTTGCCCAATTAGATGAAAGATCTGTAATTAGTACCCCACCTGGATTTAGATAATGCCGGAGATATAAAGAATCGCTTACAACTATTTCAACTTCATCACTATCCACTGTCGACTCAACAGCTATACCAGTATCACCATCAGCATCTAAAAGAGATGAACCTGCACCACCACCTATTTCAGCCCAGTTCACACCGTTATAATACCAAAATGAAGTAGTGTTATTATCAAATATCATAAGACCTGTAGCAGGGGTTGGAATAGCATTTCTTTCACTACTTGACATGCGAGGAATTAAAATTCCTTTCTGTGTACTCTGAACATCAAGTAATGCGGAATTATCAGGAGCGGAACCGTCATCATTAATGCTTAAGGGCAGCTCAAAATTATTGTGCTGACTATTGCCCTCAAGGAAGAAACCAATCATAAACATAATAAAGAATAAATACTCAGATCTCATGACTCACTTTTATTAAGTCTAAAATATCAAAAAGGCCATCCAGATTAATGAATGACCTTAAAAAAATATAGATCTTAACAAAGTGCCTTACTTACACCAATGCCTCATATTTTTTCTCTACTACGTTCCAATTGATAATGCTCAAGAATGCTTTTACATAATCAGGTCTTTTATTCTGATAGTTTAAGTAATAAGCATGTTCCCATACATCAATGCCTAAGATCGGAGTTCCTCCGCATCCAACACCCGGCATCAATGGATTATCCTGATTAGGGGTGCTGCAGATTTCAACTTTTCCTCCATCATGTACACATAACCATGCCCATCCCGAGCCAAATCGAGTGCCCGCGGCAGCAGCAAATTTTGCTTCGAATTCCTCTTTAGAGCCAAAAGCCGCCTTGATGGCATCGAGAAGTGGGCCAGAGAGCCTGCCTCTGTCAGCCGGGGCGATTACCTCCCAAAAGAGTGAATGATTGTAATACCCACCACCGTTGTTGCGAACAGCGCTGTTAGTCATATCAAGTGATCCTAAGATTTCTTCTATGCTTTTGTTAGCAAGCGGAGTTCCTTCTATTGCTGCATTGAGCTTCTTAGTGTAGCCATTGTGGTGCTTGCTGTGGTGTATCTCCATAGTACGAGCGTCAATGCTTGGTTCTAAAGCGTCATATGCGTATCCTAATTCTGGTAATTCGAAAGCCATTTTTATTTGTTTTAATTAGTGAAAGTGAACTGTCGATTAAACGATCCCGAATATAAGAAGTTTACCTTTGCAGCAACGGATAAATACGAAATCATGAGACGAGAAAAAGATTCCATAGGGTATATAGATGTACCAGAAGACAAGTATTGGGCAGCACAAACACAACGCTCACTACAAAACTTTAAAATAGGCGGCCAACAAATGCCTACTGAAGTCATCAAAGCCTTCGCTATATTGAAGAAAGCTGCAGCTGCTACTAATGCAGAACTTGGCGCTCTCGATACTGATAAGGCAGCGCTCATCGGTAAAGTATGTGATGAAATCGCCACTGGAGCACTTGATGATCAATTTCCGCTGGTGGTCTGGCAGACAGGCTCAGGTACGCAGAGCAATATGAATGTCAATGAAGTAGTCGCTAATCGGGGACATGTCATGCAGGGTGGTAAGCTGACTGATCAACCCAAGGCGCTACACCCCAATGACGATGTTAACAAGTCTCAATCGTCTAATGACACCTTTCCAACTGCCATGCACATAGCAGCATATACAATGCTGATGGAAAATACGATCCCTGGCATAGAGAAGCTCAAGACAACCATCCAAGCCAAGTCAGCAGAGTTTATGGATGTTGTCAAAATAGGGCGGACACACTTCATGGATGCTACTCCTGTTACCGTAGGTCAGGAACTATCAGGATATGCATCTCAGCTGGATCATGGACTCAGAGCAATAAGAAACAGCTTAGCACATCTGTCAGAGTTGGCGCTTGGTGGCACTGCAGTAGGCACAGGCCTGAATACTCCTAAAGGATATCCCGAGCTCGTAGCAAAGAAAATTGCTGAGTTGACGGGATTACCATTCGTGACTGGTGAAAATAAATTTGAAGGACTTGCAGCTCACGATGCCATCGTAGAAGCTCACGGCGCTCTTAAGACCATAGCTGTCTCACTAATGAAGATTGGTAATGACATCCGTATGCTGGCCTCAGGACCACGTAGCGGTATCGGCGAACTCATCATCCCAGCCAATGAGCCTGGCTCATCAATTATGCCGGGCAAGGTGAACCCAACTCAATCCGAAGCCCTAACTATGGCTATGGCACAAGTCTGTGGTAACGATGTCGCTATCAACATTGGTGGTATGACAGGACACTTTGAGCTAAATGTGTTTAAGCCGATGATGATTTACAACTTCTTGATGTCTGCAAGACTCATCGGCGATGCCTGCGTCAGCTTCAATGACAACTGTATGGTTGGTCTTAAACCGAATCATAAGAAGATTACGGAGCATCTGAACAACTCATTGATGCTGGTTACTGCTCTTAATACTAAGATCGGTTATGATAAAGCATCTGAGATCGCCAAGAAAGCTTACAAGGAGGATACAACGCTTAGGGCCGCAGCAATTGCTCTCGGATACCTAACGGATGAAGAGTTCACTGAGTGGGTAAGACCTGAGAAGATGATCGGTGGGTTGGGGT
>CAZAXY010000083.1:0-16154 GCA_964489125.1 uncultured Saprospiraceae bacterium | reverse complement strand
TGAGACCCTTTAACGGTACCCACTGCAATTTTCGTTCCTTAATGCAATCTATTTATTTATGATTCGCTAAGTTGACGACTGCCTCATATGCTAATTACCTGCGCCTAATTCCGCTACACGTTCTCTCAGTGCCTGATATGTGGCATATCCTTGCGCAATTAGATATAGCTGCTCATCCTTTCGGTATACGATAGATGGAAATGCCCGAACGCCCCATCGTCGACTCTGCGCAAAGTCTTCTGCCGTAGCTTCTTTCATGTCATCTGAAGAAAATAATGCTGCAAACTCATTGAAGTCTATTGACAATTGCTCACATATAGGCTTATAGAAGGACACATTTTTAGGATCCTTCGATTGCACATAAAAATGATGTTGTACTAATTCATAAAATGTTAAAGCTTTAGATGATGCTATGATACGCGCCGTGACAGTGGCTCTACATGCGGGTTCCGTATCATAATCGAAGTCGGATAACTCAAACAATTCAAATCCAAATGGTTGACCACTGCGCTTATTAACTTCTTCCCAGTGATGTTTTAAGAACCCCTTGAACTCATCATTCCATTCTTCTCCTCCGCCAGGTCGCAATCCTCCCATAACAATATTAAATGGGATGCTCTTAGTGGTGGCATATCGTTCCAATGCATTTAACTCGGGTGAAATCCCCCAACACCAGCTACACATCGGATCACCGATGTAAATGAGTTCTTCTCCTTGTTTCCATGAAATGATCTCTTCTGGCGAATCATAATCTGGTAAGGTGCATAGTCCAGTAACTGGATCACAATTGACTTCTATCGGCGCTTCTGCGCTTTGGTGTTCTTGACTCATGAGAGGTACGGTAAATAGTGCTATTATATAGATTAACGCGATTTGACTGAATGTTATCGTCATAAGTGTTATAAGCGAAATACTTGTAGCTATGATTTGTTCGGCAGTCCACAACCAAATGTCAATATATTACCGTCAGGATCCGATATATCAAAGTCTAACATCCCATAATCTGCTTCATTTAAAGCTGAAATATTGTTTATGCCTTTTGCTTTGAAATCAGCATGGAGCTGATGAATCGCTGACGTGAAAACATATATCGTTCGAGACATATTTGATTTTTTCTGGAGTTTTTTAGATTCAGACAGGTGAATTTTTATTTGATCCCTTTGAATTGCTATGTAGTGAACAGGATCACCCCATTCAAAGGTTACGTCAAAGCCTAAGCGCATTGTATAAAACAGTATGGAGTGTTGGATATTGGATACTTGAAAGACACTGACATAGTGAGATAAGACAGGTGAATGTTTTTGGTCTGGCATTTTAGGTATGTATAATTTGGTCCAATAAAGGTACTTAAGGATACATAGATCAACATATAAATTTTATCGGTGATTGTCCTATAAGATGACAATTTTACACTGTGCTGTATTATTCCATAGCAATTGTATCCCTGAATTCAGATCCGATTTAGGTATTCTAATATTTCCTTCTTGGACCTATGGATGATGTGGATTAAGTAGATTATTGCATAATCCTAAATCCTAATAGTCAATTATGCTAAATTCGTAGAAGATTTAATGGCTGGATGATTTGTAAAACACACGAGGTTTACGAATAATTGGTATGTCATTGGTATGGCGATGTAGTTCAACTGGATAGAATATCGGATTTCGGCTCCGAGGGTTGAGGGTTCGAATCCTTCCATCGTCACCAGAATTTGCTAGGAGAGTTTTAATAGAAGCTCTCCTTTCTTTTATGTATAACCCGTTAGTCCAAGACGCCCTCCTGTTCAAGGATTTCCTTAGCTTGATTCGCAAGGTTCTCATGGACGTAGAGTTTAATATCTCCAAACAAACCTGCATGTGCACTATCGGATTGATCTAAAGTAAAAGATTTGATGCCTTTTTCATTAAGTACAAATTGAGCTGTCTTAATCTTAATCTGAGAGATCGTGAACATGACCATTTCTTTATCCATATCATTCAATTTTTTATGAAGTGCATGATTTAATCAGTCAAACCTATCTATAAATCGCTAATTATATTGACACAAAAACATCAGTATCTCTAAAATGAAGCGAACTATATTGTAGATCGACATTTAATAGTCAACGAGAATACAGCTAAACTTAGTTCTGATGAATATACAAGAAACCTTAGAAACGTTCAATCTGCGACTTCCCGTTGTAGCATCTCCGATGTTCATTTGTTCACAGATGGCCCTAGTTAAGGCTTGTTGCAAAAATGGAATAATAGGTACTTTTCCAGCCCTCAATAATCGGACTACAGAAGGATTCGAGGAATGGTTAATTGATCTTAAGCAGGAGTTTAAGCAATATCAAGATCTAACAGGGCAGGCGGCACCTCCGTATGGTGTTAACCTGATCGTCCATAAAACCAATTCTCGTCTTGAGGCAGATCTCGAGGTATGTATCAGACAAGAGGTCCCCATCATTATTACTTCCCTTGGGGCCGTACAATCTGTTGTAGATCGCGTACATAGTTATGGTGGGTTGGTATTTCATGATGTAACGACTGTAAGACACGCCAAGAGTGCCATACGAGCAGGTGTCGATGGATTAATATTAGTTACTGCTGGTGCGGGTGGTCATGCTGGAACACGTAGTCCGATTCCCTTTATTCCTGAGATTCGGGAGATATTTGATGGGATCATTCTATTAGGAGGAAATATTAGTACTGGTAATGATATTGCATCTGCTATGCAGATGGGAGCTGATCTCGCTTATATGGGAACCAGGTTTATCAACACAGATGAAGCTATTGCGGATGACGCCTATAAGCAGATGATTATTGACGCTAGCTCAGATGATATTATCTATACAGCGTCTATATCAGGAGTACCCGCTAACTTCCTAAAAGAAAGCTTATTGAATTCTGGTATAACTCCAGAGATGTGGAAAGTAAAGGCCAAAATAGATTTTGGAGAAGAGCTCGATGCCGAAGCTAAAGCTTGGTCAACAATTTGGTCAGCAGGTCAAGGATCTGCTACTATAAAAGATACGCTTCCTACAAAAGACCTGATTGACAGATTAACACAAGAATTTATAGAAGCTATCGAGCGACAGGCTCAGTATCTCGAACGTTACACATACACTTAATTAAAGAATATGATTGAAAATCTATTTACACTAGAAGGCAAGACTGCACTCATAACAGGAGGAGGCAAAGGTATTGGAGCTATGATGACACAGGGGCTTATTGAGTCTGGTGCGGATGTCATAATTGCGTCGCGATCACTTGAAACTTGTGAAGCATATGCAGAGGAAATGAATAAGCTCGGTAAGGGTAGGTGTACTGCTATGAGCGTCGACCTCTCCAGCGTAGAAAATATAACTGCCTTTGCGGAAGGCTTAGCTGATCGAATAGGCCATCTTGACATATTGATAAATAACTCTGGAGCCTCATGGGGCGCTCCATTCGAAGACTACCCGGAGAAAGGATGGGATAAAGTGATGGATCTCAATGTTAAGGCAGTATTCTTTTTAACTAAGTCACTCTTGCCTCTTCTCAAAAAGCAAGCAAGTCAAGAAGATCCAAGTCGGATTGTTATGATTAGTTCCGTCGCTGCGGTATCTCCTGATTCTATGATGGCGTATTCCTATGGACCAAGTAAGGCTGCTGTGAAGCAATTAGGAAAGGAACTCGCCAAAGATTTAGTGACTGATCACATACTCGTCAACGCCATTGGCCCAGCTGTCTTTGAAAGTAACATGACTAAGGCATTCGATATGAAACAAATGGCTGCCTTGCATCCTGTCGGTCGCATCGGCCAACCAACAGATATAGCTGGACTTGCCATATTCCTGTGTTCTAAAGCGAGCAGCTTTATCACGGGCACATATATTCCGCTTGATGGTGGCTTTTTGTTGAGGTCGTAGTAAATTTTTACACAAGTCTTGTCAATTATTTTGAAGCCTTAGACGTCAGTAAGCCTGCTAAGATCAGATCTGAGATTAGCACGGCATGCTGATCTATTTGATCTTGATCGAAACTATTCACCCCATAGAGTTTTTTCATCTGGTAGCTTCTGGCGAAGAAGGTGGTAATCGACCCAATGATATAACTGAATAGATTAGCAGGAGGAATGTCTTTAACGATCCCTTTTTCTTGCTCCTCTCGGATGGCGATTTCTAAAAATGAGAATATTGGCTTCAATACTTGGTCTATTAAGAAATCAGATCGCGTAGATTGAGAGAACATCTCTTGCACCACAACCTGCTGAAACTCTGGATGAACAGAGGAGAAGAGAACAATCTTTTTGATATAAATCTTGATTCTTTCCAGACCACTCGTGCCTTCAAGCACGGTGAATATGTCTTTGAGACTATTAGATATTGATAAACCCGCCTGTAGTGTGGACTTCTGCCATATTTGTTCCTTGGTGCCAAAGTGATAATAAAGCAAAGAGTCCGCAACACCAGTAGTCTGGGCTAATAACTTAATTGAGACACCACCAAATCCAAATTGTGCAAACTGCTTTAAACACTCCTCGAGTACTTTTTCTGTATCTATTCCTGCTTTTTCAGCAGGTCTACCAACTTTTCTTTTTTGCTGCGCCATGTATGTCTATGGTTAACACAAGCAATTTAGAATTTTCTCGCCTATACAACTATTATATGCATAATTGAATATATATTGTAAACAATTGGTTATACGACCAATTAGTTATATAGTATCAAGTCTTATTCACACACAATCCTACCAAAATGGCAGTTTTAGAAGTAGTCAGAAAATCATCAGCTGGAAGAAGCTATAATCGTAAAGAGCTATTAGACGACTTAAAACTGATTTTTAAGAGCAGACTGATCAGCAAGAAGATCCGTAGTGAAGTATTGTCAGGAAAGGCTAAGTTCGGAATTGAGAGTGCAGGGAAAGAATTGTGGCAGTTGGTACTCGCAAAGTACTTCCAAGAAGGAGATTTTTATTCTGGCTATTACAGGGATCAAACCTTCCTAATGGCTAAAGATTTAGCTACGCTATCATCTATATTGTTTAACCTGTATGCCGATGTCGATCAAGACCCATATACTTCTGGTCGCCTGATGAATGGTCATTTTGCAAGTACATTCATTGATCAATTGGGTAGTAAACTCAAGCTCACTAAAAAATATAACATTCCAGCGGCCCTGTCTCCATTGGCGGGACATCTACCCAAAGCATTGGGCATTGCTCTAAGTTCTAAGCTCTACAGACAGACAGGTACAAAGAATGACTATTCTACTGAAGGAAGTGAAGTGGTAGTCGCAGTGATTGGTGATGGTACCGCCGCTGAGGGTATTTTTTATGAGACATTCAATGCCGCTTGTGTAGAGCAAGTACCAATGATATTTGTTGTCCAGGATGATGGTTATGGGATTTCAGTGCCTACAGAGAAGCAAACAGCCAAGGGTTCTATTTCGAACATTTTAGCAGGATTTCAGAGAACGAGCAAAAACGAAAAAGCTTGTGAAATCTTCAAAGTCAAGGGATGGAATTATGAAGAGTTGAATAACACTTTTAGAAATGCAATGGAATTATGCCGGAACGAAAGCGTTCCGGTATTGATTCATGTCCACGAGTTAACACAGCTCAATGGTCACTCTACCTCAGGCAGCCACGAGAGATATAAGCCAACTGAACGCCTTGAGTGGGAGAGAGAAATGGATTGTTTGCTTCAGTACGAACGTTTTCTAATCGCCAGTAATGTGATAACTCAAGCTGAGCTAGATGACTTGAAAATCACTTGGGCAAAGGAATTTAAAAATATCGCCAAGAGTACTTGGCAAGAGCACCAACGCCCGTTTAATGAAGCAAAGGCTGAGCTCAATTTGCTCATTGGTCAACTGGATCAAACTGTCGCAGCAGTAGAGATGGCACAGACACGACTTAATATTATGCAACACGGCGTACTGGCCAAATTGATGGAACTAACTGCTGGTGTTATTATTCAGTACCCTCACAATCAAGATTTGGATCAGCTCCAAGCTCTAAAGAAGTGGTATCAAGATCAGAAAAACTATCTGGATAAGACTTATGGAACTAATCTATATACATCACCTCAGCTATCACCATTATCTGTTGATATCGTTCCTGCTTCTTATGCTGATGATGCTCCGATGGTTAATGGCTATCAAGTTCTAAATGCATTTTTCGATCAGCTGTTAGAGCGCAATGATGCTGTAGTCGCTTTCGGCGAGGATGTAGGAAAGATTGGAGGCGTTAACCAGTGTTTTTCTGGACTTCAAGCCAAGTATGGAGAAAATCGTGTTTGGGATACGGGGATCAGAGAATGGACTATTGTCGGGGAGGGAATCGGATTGTCGATGCGTGGATTTAGACCAATCGCTGAAATACAATATTTGGATTATTTGGTTTATGCATTACCTGCTCTCACTGATGAGTTAGCCACGCTAAGATGGAGAACTAATAATAGACAGTCAGCACCTGTAATCATACGAACTCGAGGTCATAGACTTGAGGGAATCTGGCATAGCGGTTCGCAGATGAGTATGTTATTAGGTAGTTTAAGGGGCATACATCTCTTGACTCCTAGAAATATGACACAAGCTGCGGGGATGTATAATACCTTAATGAAGGGTGATGATCCCGCTGTGGTTATTGAATGCCTTAATGGCTACCGCAAGAAAGAAGCGATGCCAGATAACTTGGACACCTTCACAGTGCCGTTAGGTTCTCCTGAAATATTGCGACAGGGTAGTGATGTCACCATTGTCACCTATGGCTCTTGTGTCGCCGAAGCTGCCAAGGCAGCAGATTACTTAGAAGGACATGATGTAGATGTAGAGTTGATAGATGTTCAGACACTATTGCCATTTGATATAGAATCAACAATAGTGCAGTCTATCAAAAAAACAAATAAAGTCATCTTCTTGGATGAAGATGTACCTGGTGGTGGTACGGCCTATATGATGCAGAAAGTGCTAGAAGAACAGGGTGGGTATGACCACCTTGATGCACGACCTATCACGATTACTAGCACAGAGCATAGGACACCATATGGAGATAATGGCAACTATCAGAGTAAACCACAATCCATAGATGTTGTTGAAGCAGTATTAAAGATGATGGCTGAGTATCAACCAGAGCATTATTCAGCCATTTTCTAAGACATTGAGCAAAACGCTAACTGCTATGATTAAAGAAGTCTTACTACCAGAAATGGGTGAAAGCATCACTGATGCTACTGTAATAGAATGGCATGTTAAAGTAGGTGATCAAGTATCAGAAGATGACACCTTGCTCGAAGTTGCTACCGACAAAGTGGATTCTGAGATTCCTTCGCCAGTGTCTGGTACGATACACGAAATACTCGCTGAGAAAGATCAAGTCATTAATGTAGGATCGATAATTGTAAAAATAGCTGTTGATGACTCGTCCTATGTGGAGCTTGGTCAGGTAGCGCCTAAATCTTCGTTAACGCTAAAGGCAGAGCAACCGACCAAGGCAACCGCAGAGGTAACCACCAGTGCGACGACTACCAAAATAGAAAAGAGTGATACAAAATCTGTAGCCTTAAAAACCACAGTTAATACGGCATCATATTCGCCATTGGTGAAGTCAATGATAAAAAAGCATGACATAAGCCAATCGGATATTAATGCAATATCAGGCTCAGGTAAAGGCGGGAGGCTTACTAAACGAGATGTAGAAGCCTATGTCAAACAGCGTCAGGTTATTCCTCTTGGCAGTCCAGCTACTCAGAAGTCTAAAGGTGTAGACAAGTCTGCATCGACTAAGGAAACAACACAATCAGGTGGAGATCAAATTGTAGCTATGAGTCGCATGCGCAAAATGATCTCCAAGCACATGATACATTCACAGGAGACTTCTGCTCATGTGACATCGTTTGCCGAGGCTGACGTAACAGACTTAGTATTATGGAGAGAGGAGGTGAAATCAGGATTTCTTAAGAAGCACAAGACTAAACTCACCTTTACCACGCTGCTGATCGATATATTAACCAAAGCATTGGCAGAATTTCCAAGAATCAACGCATCTATAGTTGGCGATAACTTGCAAATCAAAAACGATATCAATATCGGCGTAGCTACTGCGCTCTCAGATGGTAATCTGATAGTACCCGTGCTACATAATGTAGATGACTATTCCATCACTGGCATAGCTAATAGACTCAATGAAATTGTAAAGAGAGCCAGAAATGGAGAACTCTCTCCTGATGAGATCCAGAATGGAACCTTTACTCTCACTAATATCGGAACCTTTAATAGCCTCATGGCTACTCCGATCATTAATCAACCACAATTAGCCATATTAGCAACAGGAACTATTAAAAAACGACCTGTTGTAATGGAGACACAGAATGGTGATGCCATCATGATCAGGCAGATTATGTATCTCTCGCTGTCATATGATCACAGAGTAATTGATGGGTATCTGGGAGGAACTTTTCTAAATCGTATAGTGGAGCTTTTAGAAAACTATGATACCTCAGGTGTTTTATAATCCTTAACTGCGAAACTATGCTGAGCGAAAATAGTGTGATTACAATGACTTGCCATAATTGAAGATTTTTTAATTTTCGATTCATTGCTATATCATGAAAAACAAGCAGCCTACTGAAATAATAAATTGGAACAATAAAGATGTACCAAAGCATACTGATTATTACTTTGAAAAAGGCCTAATAGTAATGACCGAGGCCTACCATCTCAAGCGTGGTTTTTGTTGTGGAAGCAAATGTAGACATTGCCCATATGAACATAAAAATGTGGAGGAGTAAATGGGAGAAGCAAGCAGCTATATAGATCAACTCGGTAATGACATTACTCTTGACGGCACACCGTCGACTATCGTATCTCTTGTGCCATCAATTACTGAACTACTGGTTGACTTAGGGCTGCGTAAAGAACTTATAGGGTGTACTAAGTTTTGTACACATCCAGAAGGATTAAAAAAAGACATCAAGGTTATAGGAGGAACCAAATCTATCCATATGGATCGAGTGGCAGCACTCTGTCCTGATTTAATCATTGCCAACAAAGAAGAAAATAAACGTGAATCCATTTGCGAACTTCAAAAAAATCATAACGTTTGGGTCAGTGATGTTAAGACAGTGAGCGACGCCTATGATATGATTGTTGCGATTGGACAAATAACGAATACAGCTAAGCGGGCGAATGAGATAATTGCTCATCACAAATCGATGTTCACATCATTCAAGAAGAAATCAGGAAGGGTAATCTATCTGATCTGGAAAGATCCATGGATGACTGTAGGTGGAGATACATATATCAATGACATGCTCGAGCATGTAGGCTATACCAATGTCTATAAACAACTGAGCAGGTATCCAACTGTTGATCTTGAGTTAATCAAGTCGACGGATATAGATATGATATTCTTGTCATCGGAGCCATTCCCATTTTCAGCAGAGCATAAAGTTCAATTACAGAAGAAATTCCCGAAGGTATCAGTTAAGTTAGTAGATGGTGAATTTTTCTCTTGGTATGGTTCACGCCTAGTTCATAAGAATTCATACTTAACTGATCTAAATATTCAAGAGCTTAGTCAAAATTAAAAGTGTCATGGAAAAAATAGCACCCTATAAGTCTAAGAATAAAATACGGATCCTCACAGCAGGCTCATTGTTTGACGGGCACGATGCGGCTATAAATATTATGAGGCGTATCATGCAGAGAAGTGGTGCCGAAGTAATCCATCTCGGCCATAATCGCTCGGTTAAGGAGATCGTAGATGCGGCAGTCCAAGAAGATGTTCAGGGAATAGCAATTACTTCATATCAAGGTGGACACAACGAGTTCTTTAAGTACGCTTATGATTTGCTCAAGGAACAGGATGCCGGTCATATCAAGATATTTGGAGGTGGTGGCGGTACGATACTGCCTAAAGAGATTGACGCACTCCATGATTACGGCATCACAAGAATATACTCGCCAGATGATGGCAGAGCCATGGGCCTTCAAGGCATGATCAATCACCTGCTGGAGTCCTGTGATTTTAGCATTCCCAACAGGATCAACGGTCAGATAAAACGCCTCACTAATAAAACAAATAAGGACCTGGGTCGAGTAATATCTATTGCCGAAGCTTATCCTGATGACAGTCAAGATTGGCTGGAGAAACTCAATAAATCTAATGTCGAATCAGCGTCTATACTTGGAATAACTGGAACTGGTGGAGCAGGCAAGTCCAGTCTTGTTGATGAGTTGGTCTTGAGATACCTGCAGACCTATCCTGATAAGACGATAGCTATTGTTTCAGTAGATCCATCAAAGCGCAAGACTGGCGGGGCCTTTCTGGGTGATCGGATTAGAATGAATGCTATAAGCGATGATCGTGTATTTATGCGATCTATGGCTACCCGTCAATATAATCTTGCGCTGTCTAAGGATATTAATAGCGCACTGACGGTTCTGAAGAGTGCACAGTTTGATCTCATCATTCTGGAGACATCGGGGATCGGTCAATCGGATTCTGAAATAGTAGATCATGCTGATGTGTCCGTATATGTCATGACACCTGAATTTGGTGCAGCCTCACAGCTTGAGAAAATCGATATGCTCGATTTTGCTGACCTCATAGTCCTGAACAAGTTTGATAAGAAGGGTGGTGCAGACGCACTAAGAGATGTTAAGAAACAATATCAGCGCAATCATGAGTTGTGGGAATCCCAAGTGGACGATATGCCAGTATATGGCACGATTGCATCCCAGTTCAATGATCCTGGGGTCAATCGTTTGTTTAGTGACCTCATGAATAAATTGGGCTTAAGTTCATCAATAGAAACGGAGACTGGTCAAAGTGAAAAGCAATACATCATACCTCCATCTCGAATCAGATATCTGTCGGAGATTAAGGAGGTGATAGAGCGATATGACCAGGAAACTTTTGACCAAGCAGAAATTGCTCGATTATACCAAGACATTCGCTCAACTCAAGCTTATTTATCTAAGCAAGACGGCGATATCGACTTGACAGTGCAGATTGAACAATTGCGTCAGAAATTAACTGCCGAGTCGCTCACAACAATTGATGGTTGGGATCACAAGAAAGAAGCTTATTCTCAAGATCAATTTACTTATGCGATAAGGGATAAAAAGATCACTGTTGACAACTATACCAGCACACTATCACATAACAAAGTGCCCAAGGTCGTATTGCCAAAGTATAATGACTGGGGTGATATACTGACTTGGTCTCGCAAAGAAAATGTGCCTGGGGCATTTCCGTTTACAGCAGGAGTGTTCCCATTCAAGAGAAAAGGCGAAGACCCAACTCGCATGTTCGCAGGAGAGGGTGGCCCTGAGCGGACTAATAAACGATTCCACTATCTATCTAAAGGGATGCCCGCTAAGCGCTTGTCAACGGCGTTCGATTCTGTTACACTCTATGGTCATGATCCAGATCATAGACCTGACATCTACGGTAAAGTAGGTAACTCTGGTGTGAATATTTGCTCACTTAATGATGCTAAGAAGCTCTATTCTGGATTTGACCTATGTAACCCAAGGACATCGGTATCGATGACGATTAATGGCCCTGCTGCTACCATCTGCGCATTCTTTATGAATGCCGCAATTGATCAGCAATGTGAGCGATATATAGTGGATAATGGCTTAGAGGACCTCGTGGAAACAGCGTTTAAAAAACATTATGATGACAAGGGCTTCACTCGTCCAGCATACCATGGAGAGCTGCCAGAGGGTAATGATGGTTTGGGTCTCATGCTCCTAGGTCTTACGGGAGATTTGGTTCTGGAGCCAGCAGTATACAGTGAGTTAAAGGCTAAGTCACTCAAGTCTGTAAGAGGTACTGTACAAGCTGATATCCTAAAAGAAGATCAAGCACAGAACACCTGTATATTTTCTACTGAATTCTCTCTGAGATTGATGGGAGATCTACAGCAATATTTTATTGATCATAAAGTGCGCAACTTCTACTCGGTATCAATATCTGGATATCACATCGCTGAGGCAGGAGCTAATCCAATTTCTCAGCTGGCATTCACCTTGTCCAATGGCTTTACCTTCGTGGAGTATTACCTCTCACGAGGTATGAACATCGATGATTTCGCTCCTAATCTATCATTCTTCTTTTCTAATGGGGTAGACCCTGAATATGCGGTAATCGGTAGAGTCGCACGACGCATCTGGTCAAAGGCCATGAAGTATAAATATGGTGCTAATGAGCGCTCACAAAAGCTCAAATATCATATTCAAACTTCTGGACGATCTCTACATGCTCAAGAGATTGACTTCAATGATATAAGGACAACACTGCAGGCGCTGTATGCGATATATGATAATTGCAACTCGCTTCACACAAATGCTTATGATGAAGCGATTACGACTCCAACTGAGGAAAGTGTTCGTCGTGCTGTGGCTATACAGATGATTATCAACCATGAGTTAGGTTTAGCCAAAAATGAAAATCCACTTCAAGGATCATTTATTATAGACGAGCTAACAGACCTAGTGGAGGAGGCTGTATTACTAGAGTTTGATCGATTAACCGAACGTGGCGGAGTACTTGGTGCAATGGAAACTATGTATCAACGGGGTAAGATACAAGAGGAGAGCTTATACTATGAGACCCTTAAGCATACTGGAGAATATCCTATTATTGGCGTGAACACCTTCCTGTCCTCCAAGGGCTCACCAACAATTATCCCCGATGAAGTCATACGTGCCACCGAAGAAGAGAAAAAACTACAAATAGACAATCTTGTAGACCTCATAAAAAGTAGTGGCACTAAAACTGTCGATGCTATCGAATCTTTAAAAAAGTCTGCGCTGGCTGATGACAACTTATTTGAAATGCTGATGGAGTCTTCTAAATTTTGTTCTTTGGGTCAGATTACTGATGCGTTATTTCAAGTAGGAGGGAAGTATCGTCGCAGTATGTAATTGTCGATGTAGATTACCATAATGAAGCATTTGGATCAGGCCAAAGAAGTACGTACCGGCGAAGAATTAGATTGGCCAACCGTAGAATCATATCTAAGAGATCATCTCGAGGTTTTGGGGGATATGACCGTCGCTCAGTTTCACGGAGGACATGCGAACTTGACTTATCTTATCACCTTTGGCGATCAAGAGTTTGTCTTGAGGCGACCACCGTTTGGAAAGATAGCCCCAGGGGCGCATGACATGAAACGGGAGTATAGAGTATTATCTAAGCTCTACAGGGTATTCCATCCCGCACCACGAGCATATCACTTGTGTGAAGATCATGAAGTCATTGGGTCTGATTTCATTATAATCGAACGCCGCTCTGGTGTGGTAGTGAGAACTAAAGTATTGCCATGTTTCGAAGGAATGGTCAATATCGAACAGAGATTAACAGATTCGCTCATAGATGTAGAAGCTCAATTGCACATGTTAGATTATAAGAGTGCCGATCTCAGTAATCTGGGAAAACCAGCTGGCTTCTTAGAGCGACAATTAAGAGGATGGGGTAAGAGATGGGAGTTGTCCAAATCAGGAGATACTTCCGATATGGATCAGTTGTTGAAAGTACTCTTAGTTAATCCACCGACTACCCAAAGGATATCCATCATTCACAATGATATCAAGTTTGACAATTGTCAGTATCAACCCGACAATCCTGATCAAGTTACTTCAATATTTGATTGGGATATGTGTACGCTGGGTGATCCATTGTTAGATTTTGCTTCTACTTTGGGTTATTGGCAAGAGCCATACTTCGAAGATTTAGAATTGCCTGTTATGCTTCATGGAGACTTCCCTGATAAGCAATATCTGATAGAGCGTTATGCTTCACTCACGGGATTGGATATGAGCCATATAAATTGGTATGAAGCGTTTGCGTATTGGAAGGGAGCCGTTATAGCTCAGCAGCTCTACATGCGATATCTGCAAGGGGACTCTCATGATGATCGTATGAAAAAATTTGGTGCTACAGCTAGTGCCTTTGCCAGGTATGCTTTAACCATTGTGTAATACAAGAATGATTCCTTTAAGATATCTAATGTTATTTTAGATTTGTAAGTATGACAGCCATCATCGATAAATCCTACCTCTTAGAAAGACATAACTTAATCAAGCCTTTTATCCACAATACGCCAGTATTGACTTCGCGCTATTTTAATGATCAGGCGGGTTGCGAGATCTATTTTAAGTGTGAGAATTTTCAGAAAATGGGCGCTTTCAAGATGCGTGGAGCCGCTAATGCCATGTCTTCGCTGACTGATGAGAAAAAAAGTAAAGGGGTCGTCACACATAGTTCTGGGAACTTTGCGCAAGCTGTTGCTTTGTCAGCAGCTAGGATGGGCGTCACAGCCTACATTGTTATGCCAGAGAATGCGCCCGTAGTCAAGAAAGAGGCTGTTAAAGGATATGGAGGAATCGTGATCGAGTGTGAATCAACTGCCATAGCACGAGAGCGTACAGCAGCACGAATATGTCAAGAGAAGCAAGCAACATTCTTACATCCATCTAATGATCTTGATGTCATCATAGGGCAGGGGACAGCAGCAATTGAATTGCTTGGCGATCATCCTGACTTGGATTATATTCTGACACCAGTGGGAGGAGGAGGATTGATTGCAGGAACCTGTTTAGCATGTCATCATCTCAGCGATCATGCTAAAGCAGTTGGAGTAGAGCCAGAGAATGTAGATGATGCCTACCGTTCTCTCCAAGCTGGCAAGATTATGCTGAATCATAACGACGAATCTTCGACTATTGCAGATGGATTAAGAACCTTTCTTGGCGATATAAACTTCCCAATCATTCAAGAGTATATTGATCAGATTTTATTGGTGTCAGAGAAAGAAATCATCTCGACCTTAAGAGATGTATACGAGCGAATGAAGATCATTATCGAGCCATCATGTGCTGTTCCGATAGCAGGATTATTGCGCAATAAATTAATGTTTCAAGGGAAAAAGGTTGGCGTGATCCTTTCTGGAGGGAATGTTGATGTAACGAAGCTTCCATTTTAATTTATTAAAGTTTTTTGTAAAGTGTACGGGTGACTGTTGCGTAGCTAGATTATCTTTAGCAATTATCTGACCCAGTCTAATTTATGAAGTACATTCTCCTTTTGCTACTATTTATACTGGTAGCTATCTCCTGCCGCAGTCAGAAGATTGATCCTGAGAAGTACGATAAGCCAATCATTTTTTTTGGTTCTGGCGGAGGATTTACGGGATTGTCCAAACAATATTGCTTGACCACAGAAGGTAACTTATATGCTAAGACGTCGATTAATGGTGATTGGAATAGAATAAAAAAAGGTAAATCCGCAGATGTGCAGCCTTTCTTCTGGATAATATCGTCCTTAGAAATACAGGATATCAATATCGACAATCCAGGCAATCACTATCGATTTATAGAGTACGCCACAGCAGACCTGAAGCATCGAGTGACTTGGGGACGCAATCCTGACGAAGTGCCAGCTGAATTGAAAAATCTATACAAGGAGCTGAATAATATTGTAAAAGACATAAAACAAGACGATAAATGATTCTAAAGAGAATATTTACCCTGACCCTCATACTGATTATGGTTGCTATTCAATGCTATGGTCAACAAAAAATTGAGATGACTACTCCAGGTCATTCTATGCCTGAAGTAGACCTCACATTAAAGCAGCAGGTCTACAACAAGTTTAGCAAGTATGAGAACTCTCCATCCACTAAAATAGCTCTTCAAGCTGCTGCGACTTCTCACTCGTTTGATCTCAACCAAGCAGTATGGCAACATGGTCTTGAAAAAGTATTAGATCACAACGGTAATGTAATAGCCGTAAGAGGTAAAATAGATGGTGTCAAAGAACTGAAAAGTCTAAAATCACGGATTAATACTTACGTGAACCATCTAACAGGAATCTATAACATTAAGAATGCAGCTGACGAACTCAGTATTATAGATTCTAACAAGGACCATCAAGGGCATATACATACACGAATGCAACAAAATTTTAATGGGGTTGAGATATATGGTGGAGATATGATTGTACATGAAAATGCAGATCATGACATCTACCTGATACAAGGATCTACCATAGACATTGATAGGGACTTAGAAACGGAACCTAAGTTTTCCATTGCAGAGATTCACAAGCTTGCCATCGCTAATACGACTAATTATATTCCTTTTCCACAATCAATCGAGGGCTTGATGACTCATGAGC
>CAZAXY010000082.1:5601-16163 GCA_964489125.1 uncultured Saprospiraceae bacterium | reverse complement strand
ACTTTGGGACACACCCAATCAAAAAGCAATATGTCATTGATATCTTAGAACAACTACTTGACAAAAGTCAGTCCAACTTGTCGTCTTATAGTGGATATGTTAAACTTATTCTTGATCACGAAAAGAGGATTACCAAAAATCCTCAAAAAGAATTAGCTATCCGAGATAGAGCCGCACTAGATGAGACTCTATTTAATCAAATCGGGAAACTCATCAAAACATACGATACAGCATTGCTCGAGGACATCTTGAAACAAGTGAATGAAATTAAATCTACAAGTCTTGAAAGCAAAATTATAATCTATGGGTTTCTGAGAGCCAAACTATTTAAGCAGATCGGCAAGAATCCGCAGACCGTGCCTAAACAATTGATGCTTAGAGTAATCTATAAAGAATTGGAGTATATGCAAGAAGCGCAGATACCCGTAACCCCAAGAAGGGTATACAGCACAATGACTTACTTAAACTATATTGAGGATATAGAAAAAATGAAGGCCATTGTAGAACGATATAGCACACAAATGTCAGGCTCTACACTGTTTGAGCTAGCACGAACAATCCTCATGCTCGCTACCAATCGAATGTCTGATGCTATAAATCATCTTAATACGATAGAAGTAGATTCATTTAAAGCAAAACAATCTGCAAGAAATTTACTCGTCAGGGCGTATAGTCAATATTATGATGAAGTTGACTTTTGCCTAAATGAGATTAAAAATTTTAAAATATGGTTGCGTTCGAACAAAGCAAAAGTTAGTGAGAGCTCATCAAAGGGAACTTTGCGATCTATGGATATTTTGGTTGATATTCTTAAGAAGAAAACCCCTGATAAAATACTTGCCAAGATCTATCAAGACGAGCCGCTAGCAGGAAGAATGTGGCTGCTCAAAGAAGTAGAAAAGAGGTATCAAATTGATACCTCTTTACCCTAATTTCGTTAAATTTCATCTACATCATCACCTAATATTAGGCTGTAGATCCAGTCCCAAAAGTTTTGCATTACTCATGATTGAAATAGTGATGGTAATAGGTGCCGTGAGCTATAATGCTCTCAGCTATCACGATCAAAAATCAATCATGTAGGAACCGAGCGGTATCGTGCAAATAGGGCTTATAGAATATCCCTATTTATATGGGATCTCGATCCGTTGGATGTTTTTGTTGTCTGTACTATTGTAAATTCTGTTGAATGAGCCGCCCAAACTTTCTATGCGTGTACACATAGAAATGAGACCTAAACTCTGATCATTGCTAAGGTCATCTGTGAGTGAGATCGAACTATTATCAGTGATCTCTATAGTCAACTGCTTATCTTGAGTATAGTGGCGTATCGATACCTCATAGGCATCACTATGCTTCAGGATGTTTTGTAATAATTCTTGGGTGATAAGGTATAAAGTGAAGCTTGTATCTCGATCTATACTCAGCTCACTATCACTCGGAGCAGATGCCATAGTGAAGCTCAACTGCTCAGAGCTATACTTATAACAGAGATCCTCCAGAGCAGGGATCAAACCCAACTTCAACAATACCGGTGGCACCAACTCATGAGATAGCTCACGGACCTGTGAGGAGGTATCTCGGATCAAGTCTACCGATCGTTCTATCGACGCATCATAACTGCCGGCAGAGGCTGTCCGCAATGCAGACAACTGAAAGTCTGCCGCTGTCAACTGACTGGCGATACCATCATGGAGCACTTGCGCAACTCGGATGCGTTCTTGCTCCTCGCCATCGAGGCGGGCATTGATGGAGTCTAGTTGGGCTTGTTGCTCTGCCTTTATTTTATCATCGTTGTACTTAACTAATGCCTGCTTATTCTCTTTTCTTTTTTGATATAGGAAGTACGCGATGAAGAGAGCAACAAGAGAAGATAATGCTAGGTATAATCGATTCCTGGTCAACTTAATCTGTTCAGTCTTCAGATTTTCTGAGAGCACATCATTCTGATATTGCTCTTCTAATTCAGACATCCTGTCGTCATGCTGAGAGCGATCGGATTCGTTAAGCACTTCATACTTCAATTCACTATAGTGCAGTGCAGAGTCTATTTGCCCTAAAGCTTTATAAGTATCACTTATCCAGCCATATGCCTTAATCTGATTTTGAAAAATTGCCGTTGGATTTTCTCCAATTTGCAATCCTTCCGAATAGTATAGTAATGCTAGGTCGAACGAATCAATAGTTTGATAAAGATTTCCTAAGTTGAGTAGATTAGAATACTTATATCTATTATGTTCTTCTAAATTATTTAGATTACATAAATCAATATTCCACTTATATAAACTTGCAGCAGTCTCATAGTTCTTGAGTGTTAGTTCTTGATAAATCGCGTACAATTCTCGAATTTTTAATTCCAATACCAGATTATCATCCTTATTGGCCGTTCTTATAGCTTCTTCCCAATCGTAATTGACTTTTACGTCAAAGATCTCCGCTCTATAATTTTTTTGTAATTGATATTTCACATGGTGGTAATGATACCAGACTCTGTGAAGATCTGAAGATATGTATCCCTCAAGCTCATCAAGATAAAATTGCCAATTAGACTCTTCTTCATCATTCAAAGAGTATAAACTAACTATACGTTCTAGAGATCTATAAATAGCTTCTTCATCAGAGCTTTGTTTAGAAATCTTTAATGCTTGATCATAGAACTGGAAAGCTTCAGAGATAGCAAACTTATCTTGATGTTGAATGGAGTCACCCAAGCTCAACAATGAGTCAATTGAAACTAGTATAACATGAACAAATAAAGTTATACTCAAAGGATAACGTCAAAATTGCAAATCTTTGGGGTCACTTCGTGAACATTCCTATAATCTTCGGCTCCTCCCCGGCATGCCATAGTTTGGCAATCAGCCCCATCTAAGGAAGATATGACTCTTAAGTTTTCTTTATTAAAGTTAATGGGAAGAGAATATGTTAAAGCCGCTTCCTTAGGTTTGTCACAAAGCTTCAATTTTAGGGTAATCAGATGTGTTGTGTCATTAGCGTACTCTGTAGTTACAGTATCAAAGCAGATATGCTGCGGTCCAATTTTACCTGCAATCAAATTTAGATCAAGGCGATTTACATTAGTCGTAGTATCATATCGACCAGACAAAATTATTGATTTTACCTTTTTATCAGGGCATGAATAAATTGGTTCTATATATAGTAGTTGTTGATTGTGAACATTACAGTTAAAAGTTGATCGTATTTCTACGCCAACGTCTTTCTCACAGGATGTTAAAACCGTTTCACATGCTAATTCTTTATTCTCTAATAGAATATATTGGCTAACAAAATAGCCTAAGGCAAAGGCTAAAGCTGATATGAGAATTGCGATGGATAGCTCTTTCATTTAAAAAAAATTTCATTTTATCCTACTTAGTCCCACAGAGTTCTTCACCTTCAACTTTATGATGAGATTCTTTCTGTAGGTATCGACTGTTGATTTAGATATATATAATTCTTTAGCTATTTCTTCACTAGTGTACTCTGCTCGGATCAGTTCGAGGACTTGTTTCTCTCTATCAGATAGCATGGAGTACATCGGTCGTTCTGAGGTCGTGACTAGATCAGGCTCAATATGAGCAAAGCTCTTATTGATAATCTCTTGTATCATTGGATCAAAGAAATTTTGACCAGCCCCAACAGTCTTGATAGCCTCGATGATATAGGTTGAGGCGGCCTGCTTAGTTAAGTAACCCTTCGAACCATACTTAATCGCCTCTCGAATCAATCGAGTATCGCTATAGGACGATAACATGATGACCCTTACATCAGGACGATTCGTACTGATTCCTTTTAGGATCTCTATTCCATTATGGCTGCCGATGTTGATATCGAGTACAATGATATCACCTATCGGATTAGTTATAAACGAGTCAATATCCTCTGGAGAAGAAATTGCTAACACTCGATTATACCCCGCTTGATTGAGCAATAGTTTCAGTCCATCCAATAACACTGGATGATCATCTATGATGGTTATATGCAGTTCAGGATCAGTCATTTATAACATCAACTAGATAAAAATAATTAATCGAAAAAAATTTCTGCGGTCCTTATTAGGAAACATTGATTAGATAAGCATTGTAATCTCCTTATCTAATCTATCTAAGAACTTTCGTCGATTAGTTCTTTCAGTTGATGCAGTGCGGTAAGACTATACAGTTGACGCTTATTTGGCAACATGATTTTTAGTACTTTTCCTCATTTATTTATAACGAAATACGGCTATATAACTCACTAATCTATTATACATCTGTTATTTATAATATTCTCTATCCTCATTTTATTACAAATTGTGAATATGTAATAGGACTAACATCATATCAATTTATATGCATTTCAGTTTGAAACTTTCACTTCAACCCGCTTACGCTGAATGCTCCTACCCTTAGTTCATATCGCACTATTTTATTGATAAAGCCACGGATCAATACAACAACTTGCCACTTGGAGCCGGCAATCGTCAGGATTTCATTGATAGAGTACATACGGATCATCAAGACTTCTGATCAGATATCAGAAATCACCTGCCCTACACTCATTATGTGGGAGCAGAAGACAGATGGGTTAACGCTGAAGATGCGCACACATTTGATGCAGACATAGCTGACTCCAAGTTGATCATTTATGATGGTGTCGGACATGTCCCTATGGAAGAAATATCTATGGAGACAGTAAGAGATGCGGTGGAATTCTTATTAGAACCAGGTCTTTAGTATGATTCACCAGCATTACTTAAAAACATGCCATACCACACTTAATTAAGGGCGATAAGACATGCCTTGATTATTGGCTGATTCAGCAAAAAGAATTAATATTCTAAATTAATAGAATAGGCCGTTCTATCACAAAAAGAATTTTGCTATTTTCCTTAATATTTTCTAATATTATTAGTAATATACTATTGATTTTCAATGACTTATAATTAATTCTGTCATGACAAAAATAGCTGGTTGGAATCACAAATTACTTAACATCTTATGGAGATTTGACATTAAAACATGGAAACGGTGCAGGCTATTTGTTGAAATGGAACTCTCTGGTCAGCGACCGTTAGAAATCTATGACTATCTCATGAGGACCAGAAATAATCCAAACAAATGGGTGCTGGACATGATACATCGCAATTCAATTGCAGAACTTAATAAAAAGTCATTTCAAAATGTGTTATCACGATTGACTCAATCAGTTGAAAGCTTCATCTGCTATCGAGAGCTTAAGAAAGAGCCCCAGCAAAAAAACACGCTTTTGAGGCAGTACTATCTGCGCCATAGTGATTATAAAGAGTGGGAGAATAACTTTTATAAGGCACTCGATCGATACAACAAACAAGAAACTGTATCATTTCATGATCAATTTGATTTGATACGCATACTGCATCAATCTTATTTCAACACGCATCCAATCAAAAAAGCATATTCCATAGATATCTTACGCCGGCTGAGGCAATTAAGTCAATCGACCCAAGAAGAGTATCAATCATACGTTGATATAGTTCTCAACTATACGGAAATCGCTACTAAGAATCCTCAATTACTGCTGCCACTTCAAAGCAAGGCAACGCTAAACACAGAGCTGTTTCATGATATTAACAGCCTCATGAAAAAATACAACTCTGATCTCGCTGAAGATATCATCCTTCGATTCGATAGTATTGGGCCATCGATCGATCTTGAGATCAGGATTGTAATCTCTGGTCTTCTACGAGAAATATTACTTGCTCAACTATTGCGCGAAGGTCAAAACAAAACAGCAGAGCTTGCCGTCAAGGTCATGTTCAAAGAACTCGAATACATGGAAGAAAAAGAGATTCCAATTAATCCAGGCAAAATATATCGGCTCATTAACTGCCTTAATTATATCGGTGATATAGATAGTATGGAAATGATTTTAAATAAATATGAGAGCCAGATGGCTGGAAAAGACGTGTATGAAATATCCCAAGCTCATTTATTGATTGCCAAGAATATGGTGGCAGAAGCGATCACTCGGCTATTAAATATTCAGGCATATAAATTCAAGACAAAGCAGAGAGTTAAAACTGCATTGATCAGAGCATACAGTCAATACTATGATCAACCTGAGTTCTGTCTTAGTGAAATCAAGAAGTACAAAAACTGGATTAAAGCCAATAATACACTATTGAGCGAAATAGTACAGATTGGCACAACACGATCGGTAAATATCTTAGAGGAAATATTGAAAAATCATGACGTGACTCTAATTCTAAATAAAATACATGAGAAACGGCCATTATCAAGCAGAAGGTGGTTACTCAAAGAAGTAGAAAGGCGGTATCAGATTGATACCTCTTCATCGTTCTCTCAATAAATCTCGTCTACGTCATTTCTTTGATATGGCCAAAAACGCAATGCTAAGATTATGCATGATTCGAGATTAATGCAATATTAAAATTCTTTCACTGAGTCAACATTCTCATTCACTTCTTAAGTATTTTTTTGTGTGATCACAGGGAATGTAAGTGCACGTATCTAAGCATAAATGGAATTGATTTTATAGAGTCAACTTATAAATCAGAAACATGGTAGCACTATTGCTGCCTATAAATGTTGTCAATCTATGGTTTAAGATTATCCGACATGTTTAAATAAGAATGATCGTTTGCGACATCCATACTGGTTACATCTCATTATTTAGACTCATTTTACCCTAATGGGAATTTTCTCATACTCACTTGCTCAATACGGATAACACCTTATTTTTGCAGCAGAAATATTTATAATGGCAGATACGACTAAATCGACAAGCAAATATTGGATCTACTTCGGCATATCATTAGTAATAATGGTCGCAATGATGATCTGGGTTAATTCTTGGTTTTGGGTAGCATTGCCTTTCGTACTAACCTATCTGGTACAAGCACTTGATGTCATGTAGTTAGATTGCCTCTTTTCTATATTAAATCCACATATTATTATTTCTTTTCGCATTTAATCCAATCTTTATTCTTTCATAAAGGTTAATGTTGTTTTAATATTCTGACATCTCGTTAACAAGAGATGTTCTGCACGAGTCTTCATAAAAAAATGAAGCCTATGAAACGTGTAATCTACCCAATCGTATTGTATTGCATCGCAATGAGTTCTTGCGCCAGTGTAGAGAAGCTGGTGGATCAAGGAAACTATGATGAGGCCATCTCGCTTGCCACTCGCAAGTTAGCTGGAAAGAAAAATAAAAAGACCAAGCATGTACGTGCACTTGAGGACGCATATGCCAAGGTAAATGCTCGAGACTTGGATCGCATAACACATCTACAACTAAAAGATGATGCTGACTCTTGGGCGGATGTGTACCACATCTATGAACGGATAAGAAGGAGACAGAACAGCGTCACGCCATATCTCCCATTGATCAGCAAGGACGGCTATCACGCATACTTTGAACTAGTCAATGTGGCAGAGCCCAAGATACTTGCCGCAAAAAATGCTGCGGAAAAATATTACGAAACTGGCACAGCCCTAATTGAGATTGCCGAAGCCAGTGGTGATAAGTATGTTGCCCGTAGAGCGTATGGCGAACTAAAGCTAGCCGAGTCATTTGATTTAGATAATCCAAACTTGATCGAAGATATTCGGTATAGTTATGATCTCGGGACAACACACATCCTAGTCACTGTAGATGATCAGGTGGCCGCCATCAATGACTGGTCTCACTCACTGAGACTGCCAGATCGAAGCTGGACTAGATATTACTACTCTGACCTTGCTGAAGATGAGTTTGACCTGATCAGCAAGTTAACATTGAGAGATGCTCACGTATCATCAGAACAGGAGCGCATCAATAATGAGACCTTCGTTAAGGAGACGGAGATATTACAAGACATTGTGAGTCGAGATGGCACTGTTGCCACTGACAGTCTTGGCAATACGCTCCAAGAGACGGTAGTTGAGGTCCGCCGTGGTCGTACAAGACACATAACCAGATCAAAAAATGCACATTTGTTGGGGATCGCTGAGATCATAGATCCTGAAACTGGATTAGTCTTAGTACTTGAGCCTATAGAGATTCATGTTGGCTTTGTGAGCGAGGGCTATAGAATAACCGGAGATCGAGGTGCTATTCCGAGTCGAATTCTTGGGTTCAATAGCCGGATCGACGACTTCCCTGCTGATTATACCATGATCGCTGAGGGACGTGAAGATATGTATGATGCGTTTAGCAGTATCGTCTCAAGACACATAGATTAATCTGATCTACGGAGAGGTTTAACAAATAGAGTTTAAACCTCTCCGTATTTTTAGGGTATGTCTCTCAAGTATGCAGGATGTTAAGGAGGACACCCATCATAGGTTCTATAGCTTTTATATTGATAGCTAGCCTGACCTTCAGCGCTTGCGGGAGTAAAAAAATCTTAGTGCAGGAAGAACCAGTCATTCAGGAAATTAGAAGACCTATAAAAGACATTCCTCTGTCCACGTTGGCATTTGAATATCATATCAATAAGCTTGGCCTGAACAACTATATCAATAGTCATCTGGACAGTCTGTTCACCCAAACAATAGAGGCCGACAAAGGAATCGAAGTAAAACTCACAAGGCTTTCGTCAAGTCAAATAGAACTTCAGGAAAAACAGGCTCTTATCAAGCTACCGCTAAAACTAGATGCCTTCAAGGACTCATTCTTAGGGCAGTGGATTGCAAATGGAGAAATTGATCTAACAATAATATCCAATGTAGATATCAATCCTGATTGGAAAATGGAGACTGCTACAGAAATCGTTGATTATCAATGGATCCAAAAACCAACCGTGACCGTAGGTTTTTTAGACCTTTCGCTCGGAGCATTTACTCGTGAGATAACCGATCGAATCAAACCAATAGTAGAGAAAGGACTAGACAAGGCGATACAAGAGAATTTTGATCTAAAAAATCAAACTGAACTTTTACTGGGTCCAATTTTACAGCCATACGAACTAGATCAAGCTATAGGTGGTTGGATTCACATGGCCACAGATAGTATCCACTTCTCGCCATGGGGTAACACGGAAGACTATATAACTGGCAAAATTTATGCTCCATTCAAGACTGTAGTGCGATCACAAAAGAGAGCATCAGACAGCCCCAAAAAACTTCCACCATTCACATGGAATAATAACATTGGATCAATAAGCACCTTTCAGATTTTTGCAGATTTAGGATATAGTTATTTAACCAATCTTGCAAAATCCAACTTAGTGAACAAATCATTCAGCAATGGTGGCCGCACAGTCAAGGTTGAAGATTTAAAGATCTCGGGCAAGACTAAAGAAATCTCAGTGGATGTCAAGACATCTGGATCATTCAAGGGGATCATAACTATAACAGGGCAACCAGATTATAATGATGGTGTATTGAGCGCTCAGAATGTCACTTGGTCGCTCAAAACAAGTAATATACTGCATAAGACAGCTGCCTGGATCAAAAAAGGTTTCATCCATGATCAACTAAACAAGGCACTAGTCTTTGACCTGAATGAGTATATCATATCTGCCCAAGAAGAATTGTATGAGGTGCTTTCAGATTTTAAAACTAAAAGCAACATTGACTTGCAATTGGACTGGGGGGAGTATGATATCGACCACCTTGAGCCGCACAATAATGGCATTGATCTGTTACTTAAACTTGATGTCGAAATAAAGACAATTATTGATCAAGTTCCAGAGGAATTTTGATCTTCTCAGGCAGGAGGGAACTTTGACTATTCTAATTTGTTTTAGACATTGTAATACACTAACCATGAGCTTTTTAAAGAGACTTAAAGATTCCCAACATTCTAATATTCCTGAGAGCTGGACACCGATCAGAAATATTGCTGATCTCAACGAGGTTGATAATGCCTCTCAAGAAAAGCCGGTAATACTATTTAAGCATAGCACGTCATGTGGTATTAGTAGCGGCGCTAAGTACCGACTAGAGTCTGATTGGGAAAGCCTCAGTACAGATCTGCCATGTTTCTACCTTGACCTGTTGAGTCATAGAGATGTTTCTAATGCCATTGCGGAGAGATACAAAGTGGTACATCAGTCACCACAAATACTAATCATAAGCAACGGTGAGTGCATCTATGATACCTCTCATCACAACATAAGTGTAGGCGACATCAACAGTGCTGTAGCACGATTAGCTTAACTATTTACTCTACTCCAACAATGGTGAAGTCGAATGCCACTGGTGTATCTGGTGGTACGGATCTATAGCCCTCTACTCCAAAGGCAGATAGAGGTGGTATAAACATACTACCTGTCCACCCTTGAGAAAAGTTTACCAATACATCCTGCCATCCCTGGATGGCCTCAGAGAGTCGGATGGTCGTGTCCTGCGTGACATACCTCTCATCAAATACTGTCCCGTCTAGTAGGTATCCCAAGTAGTTCAGCGTAACCATGCTGGCATCTTCAATGATGAGAGTAGAATCCATTGGGGCCACCGTAGCCATTGTATCGCCAAATACATAATAGGAGTTATTGATTTGTAGGGAATCTGGTAACATGTTGGCTTGCAAAAAAATTTGAATCTGCCGCTCGTGAAAGTCAGCAATCTGTACCCAGTGCTCTACTAATGTAA
>CAZAXY010000082.1:2353-5501 GCA_964489125.1 uncultured Saprospiraceae bacterium | reverse complement strand
TGAATCTGCCGCTCGTGAAAGTCAGCAATCTGTACCCAGTGCTCTACTAATGTAACATCTACGAAAATTGGAGTGTTAGATGGTATCCTACTTTCTCCAAGTTCGCCGAAGGCTTCATCAGAGCTCATAACGATCAATATCCGACCACCGCGACCAATACGTCTGAGTCCAGTCACAATGCCGTCGATAAGTCGATTCAATACTATCGTAACCGGAGATTCTGGTTCATCAAGTACTTCTCCATTAAGATCTGTAATGATATAGTCTATAATTGCGGTACTCGAAAAACCAGGAGCTTCCATATCTCCACTATCGATTACGGATATTAATAGCTCGGGAGAAATAGCAACGAAAGTCTCTGGACGGCTCTCGACAAACTCTTCTATGGATTCTATCTGAGCTAATATATTCTCATTAGCTTCTGAAGAACATGAGTAATACATAGCTGTGAAAAGTAGTATTACAGCTAGGAGGGTTGGTCTCATCTATATCACACTGATTAGTCCAATATCAAATAATGACAATGTTATAATTACTAAGAATAGGTAAGAGTACTTGCACATACTCCTGGTTTATTGTTGTACCGTAATTAATTGAATATCAAATGCTATTGGAGCATTAGGCGGTATATTTCCTGAGCCATTTCTGCCAAAAGCAAGATTAGAAGGAATAAACAACATTCCTTCGCCTCCTTCACCAAAAGATTGGAGTCCTATCTGCCATCCTTCAATTAATTGTGCTAATGGAAAGGTAGCTGGATCTGGGCTATCTAAGGTAGTGTCAAAGACTTCATCATTTAATAAGTAGCCCTGATAGTCAATAATTATTGTAGACTGTAAATCAGGCTGGACATCATTTCCAGGATTATCAATAACGATATAGAGACCGTTATCCATCCGCTGGGCTGCAGTGATATTATTCTCGGTGAGATAGCTTGTAATCAACTCATCATTATAAGTCGATAGATTGTCGAATACATCGAGAATCTCAATCTCATAAATAAGTGCTTCCCCCTCTTGCAATCCTCCTCCCGATAGACTCGGCGGAAGTATAAATGTTCCAATATCCCCAGGTCCCATTAACTGAAATGCCTCAACTATTCCAGGAGGAAAAGCAAGTACTTCAGTCGTTATATTTCGATCATCAGTAAAGGTATTGATCCCTACGACGCCATTGAGATCTGACAATCGCAGTTCAAACTGCAAAAAGTTCGTCTCATTAATGAGTGGGCTTCCTGTAGATCTCTCAAGAGATACGTATAATCCGCTGTCAGTGCGATCAAATGCGAGGCTCTGAGTCGCTATGAAATCTTCTATCAGTTGTGCACTATCATCGTCAGAGCTGCACTGTACGAATAGCACAACCAACAAGAGCACTAAGCCTAAGCTGTAAATTTTATTAAAAATCATCAAGTACTCTTTATTAGTTTACAGATAGTAGCTCTATATCAAAGCCTAAATTAGTATTGGGGGGTATCCCTAATGTGCCAGTTGGGCCAAAACCTAAATTGGATGGCACCAATAGTGTAATAGCTCCTCCTTCAGTAACAAACTGCATCCCTTCTGTCCAACCTCTGATTACTTGTTGAAGATTAAACGTGACATCATCCGCAGAATCGAAAGTCTCTCCATTCAAGAAATATCCTACGAAGTTGACAGTTACATCTGAATTAGCATTAGGCCTTGCACCAGTGCCTTCACGTGTGACGATATAGTTCAGTCCACTCTGTGTAACAATTGTGTTTAGATTATTGTCTTCTACATAATCTGATATTCTCAGGGTACTTACATCAACCCCATCATCACTACAACTAGTAATCATAACGAAGAAGAACATAAATGACAGCATATATGATAGTCTCATAAAATTTTTAGATTTAGTCAAGAACGATTAAGATCGCACAAATGTCCATCAAAAGAATGAACTAAAACAAAGATTCCATTTAAGGGTGAAAAATATGTCTTACCCCTTGCTATTTTTCATTAAGTTCAAGAAAGAAATTGAATCAATCATGGATATAGATCAACTTTTTACTGCTGCTAACTTGATTGCTATGCTGGGCTGGGCACTACTGATCTTAGTGCCACACTGGAAGTATACCAGAATATTAGTGCAAGGTGCAGTAATCCCTATTCTCTTAAGTGGTCTATACCTATTCTTACTGGTCACACATTATGGAGAGATGGGAGAAGGAGGTTTTGGATCATTGGATGAGTTGGCCATCTTGTTTAGCAACAAGAATCTGATATTTCTTGGGTGGGTACATTATTTAGCTTTTGATCTCTGGTTGGGAACATGGGAATATAATGATGCCATGCGCCACGGTATTCATAGATTAGTGCTGCTACCTTGTCAGTTGCTCACCTTCTTTGCAGGCCCTGTAGGACTACTCTTATACATCACCATACGCAATATTAAAACTCAAAAATTCGACCACGAAAACTTCGATTATGCACCAGAATAAAAGATGATCCGACCTTTCTTCAACCATTACATTGTACTATATGAGTTCTACTTCATGGACATTTATTTCAGACCTTAGGCATCGGAGTCTATGGCTATATTGGGGAGGTCTCATTCTGTTTATTGTAGCTGGCCTCATGATTATACCTCTTATGGTTGACGACCGAACGGTGCTTGGTATTAATACATGGATAAAGCCTATCAAATTCTTTATTTCAACAGGTATATATATTTGGACTTTCTCGTACCTACTCCATGATATTCAAAGGTGGCCTAAGCTTAAGCGTTGGCTAAAATGGACAATCCTCATTATCATGTTTGTTGAGATGGTTATAATAGTAGTGCAGGGTGCACGAGGAGTCCGAAGTCACTTTAATTTTGATACAGGTCTGGATTCATTGATGTTCGCCGCTATGGGCATACTTATCCTGATCAATACAGTCCTAATATTGATCTTGACCATAATGTACTATTTCAAGCATGGCAACTTCAACCCTACATACTTATTGGGCGTGCGATTAGGCTTGCTTGTGTTTATTGCAGGTAATATAGTTGGCGGCATTATGATATCCAATGGTCAGCACGCTGTTGGCGTGGCTGATGGTGGTGCTGGTCTGCCATTCGTAAATTGGAGTACTACAGGAGGGGATGTTCGGATAGGACACTTTCTAGGTTTACATTCCTT
>CAZAXY010000082.1:0-2253 GCA_964489125.1 uncultured Saprospiraceae bacterium | reverse complement strand
GAAACTCCAAGGAAACTTGGGCTTATTAACCCATAGGACGCCCTCACTTATTTGGGCTTCCACGAGTTGAGGATATACTTTGTCAAAGTTTCTAAGAACGGCTCCGGCATTATGTTCGCGAGTGACCAGTTCTGTTGAAGTCATCCAGGATAGTGGATTAACGACAGTCGTTGTGTCACCGCCTGAGCCATAAGGAGGATAATTACCTGTTCTAAATGTACGCCATGAAACATAGCACCCTACATCATCAGCACGCTCACAAGTCGGTATATGATCAAACTCATTTTTTGCCACCGGAATCCCTATTATGTAGGCCGCAATCAATTGATTCTGCAATTGAGTACCATCAAAAAATTCTTTAAGTAAGATTTTTGCATGACGAGTGCCCTGACTATGGGAAGCAATAATGATGTCCTTCCCCTGATTATGATTATCTAAGTAATATTGAAAAGCTCTCTTTACATCCTTATATGCGAAGTCGAGTGCACGTTCGCCTTCTGATCTATTCTCTGTATAAAACGCCTCTATATGAGCCTGTCTATAGCGTGGAGCATAGACTCTACCACCTGAATTAAATGCGCTGGCTTGATACTGAATGGTCGTATTATCTGTCCGATCATTGAGGTCTTGGTCGCTTATATCTGCGTTCCACATCACATCGCCCTTATAACGGGTATAGGTTGTAGGATGTATAAAAAACACATCTGTATCTGAATCTGGTATCACGTATTGTTCAGATCCTGGCACACGATCTGATGGGTCACTTTTATCAGGATGTGCCGCCCAATTTTGTAACTGACCGTAATCAAGCTTTGTCTTGCTCTGAGAAGTATCAGAAGCCGATGTTGGATAAGATTTACATGATTGCATTGTTAGTAGTGCCGCCACTACTAACACAACGTAGTTATTAAATGAATTTGCAAATATTTTATACGTTAAATTTTCTTGCATTTTTCTACAATTATTAATCCCTTACTACCTAATGTGTCCGTGTATCTAGGTTTCTGTCGCCTTCTTGGCAGTCTGATAGACTAACAATTTTTGTGGTCTAAAGGTTATGGTCCAACTTTGCTCGCCCCAAAAAATAATTGACCAATCAACATCGACATCAGATATCAAATCTAAGTCGATCCCCTTTAATCCAATAGACAGCAAGAGGTATTAATCAAATCCTATTACTGTGTATAGAACCGCAATGTTATTATTGGGTCTGCATCTATGTTTATTGGGCCAAGCGCAGCCGAAATCTAAGAAGTCTGTCCTATATCGCGAACTAGAATCGACTATTAAGCTTAAGGGTGCTCCTACATCTATAGACATATTCCGACTGATCTCCAATGATGGCACTAATACATATCTACGCTATGATGTAGATGCACTGATTAAAAACAATCATCTGTCACTGATGCGCCTCCAACTGCCTCTCAGTAAAAATGAGCAATTGTCAATGATATTAAAAGAACAGCAAATTGCATCATCTAAATTTCATAATGATATTAAGACTTATAGAGGAGTAATTATCGATGAGCCTCACTCTTGGGTAACACTCAATGTGACAAGAACAGAAATCAATGGTATAATAGCAAGATCAGATCAAAATCTAATACTCGAGACCACATCAGAAGGACTTCTGGAACTATATAATAGTGCAGACAAACCAACTTTATCTTGGACTTGTCATAATTCTGATGACTCAATGAGCTCAGACCGAAAAAGAGGATCAACCTATAAGAACCAGTCTCATGGAGATACTGTCAGTGTCTATATCGATTGCGACTATGATCTTTTTAGATCTCAAGGATCAAGTATCACAAATACGATTAACTATGTGCAGAGTCTTTTGAATGATGTTTCTGCCATCTATCACAATGAGAATATCACATTGATCGTGGATGACATACATGTGTGGGATACCGTCGATCCTTATGATAAAGAGAATGTCACAGCGGCGATTCATAACTTCAGAAGTCTTCTTAATGAAGAATTCGATGCTGACTTAGCCATATTGTTATCCACAAATAAAAGACTCAGTGGAGGAGTAGCCTTTGTAGATGGATTCTGTGATAAGACGCGGGCATACTCTTACGCTAATCTACAAAGTAATATTCCCAATAGTAGTGATTACTCATGGCAGACGCATGTGATATCGCATGAGATTGGACACAATCTGGGTTCCCCGCACACCAATGATTGTAGTTGGGGGCCAAACGGTAATCAGGCACTCGATGATTGTATCTCTAACTCTTGTAGTGA
>CAZAXY010000081.1:8735-16992 GCA_964489125.1 uncultured Saprospiraceae bacterium | reverse complement strand
AGGCTCAGTTTTGCGATGAGTGGGCGCAAAGTTGGCTGCCGTAAGGATTTGAAGCATGGTTTCCTTATCAATCGGTCGATCCTGATACATGTCAGGAAAGCGACTTCTTCGATTCTTTATATTCTCTTGAATAATAGACATCTAATTGATTTTGTTAAAAAGATAAACAGCCAGACAACCAGTTTGGTGTGTTTGTTATATAATAATTAAACAAGGATGATATGAAGACATTAATGATTTTTCTTTTTGCGGTTTCTACCTTGGCAGCACAGCGTTCTGACAATCCCATAGAACTGGGTAAGGTCGAATGGCTACGTGACTACGATGAAGCTATCGCACAAAGTAAGGCTACTGGTAAGCCAATCTTTCTATTATTTCAAGAGGTGCCTGGATGTGCCAACTGTACGAAGTATGGTCAAGATATCTTGAGTCATCCGCTCATGGTTGAAGCTATAGAAACAGAATTCGTGCCTTTAGCCATATTCAATAATAAGTCCGGAAAGGATCGTGCAGTGTTGGTACAATTTGGTGAGCCATCTTGGAATAACCCTGTGGTCCGTATTATAGACCAAGAAGGAAATGATCTGGCAAAAAGAGTTGCCAACTTCAGGTCTAGAACTAAGATTGTAAGCACGATGATGGACGTGCTACAAAAAGAGAATAAAACTGTTCCTAATTATCTGCAACTGTTAAGTGAAGAATGGATAGGTCTAGAAACAACTGGTGAAGAAGGATTCTTAAGCATGTATTGCTTTTGGACTGGTGAAAGAGAGATTGCTAAAATAGATGGCGTCTTAAGTACTGAAGCTGGATTCATGCACGGTCGAGAAGTCGTAAAAGTCGAATACGATGAAACAAAAACAGACCTGGCTAAGATCGGTGAGCAGGCTTCTAAAGTAAGTTGTGCCGATGCAATCTTTACAGATCAAGTAGTGAATACGGCTATTCCTACCAAGAAAGAAGGGAAATACAGAAAGGACAGTCAAGACAAATATTACTTGAGACATACCGATTACCAGTATATCCCGCTAACGGATATACAGCAAACAAAAATCAATAGTGCAATCGGAAGCAAACAAAACCCCAACCAGTACTTGTCTCCACGCCAATCAGAGTTATTAACGTCTCTTACATCTAAAAAGACCCAATTAGATAAGGACTTTGCTCAAGCTTGGTGGGAAATGGTTTTATAGAATAATATATCTAAACACACCTTCGCAAAGAAGATCCTATGTTCCACGTAGAACAAATGATTCTAAATACTGAATCCGTTCCACGTGGAACTTTTTTATTTCACTTCATGTCGTATTCGCTACCTATCATGTAAGCATCAATATTATTATCTTCATGCCTTACAAAAAACATATGAAGGAGACTATGAAGAAATTTGTTTATCTACTACTATTACCATTCATTGCTATCGGTTTATCAGCGCAAGACAATACCAATAACAATGTCTTCAGGCAATTAGGCAATGACCTAGCCTCACCTAACAATTATAGAACAGCATCAGGAGCTCCTGGTCATGAGTATTGGCAACAAGATGTCGACTATCAGATGTCTTTAACCTTGCAGGACGACGAGAAGAGATTGTACGGCGAAGAGACTATATACTATACAAACAATTCACCCGATGACTTGCCCTACCTTTGGATCCAGCTTGATCAAAATGTTCGAGCACAGGATAGTGATAGCCACATCATAGGAACAGAATCAATTAATCCTGAGTCAACCTCTACCCGAACACTCAGAAGACTTAATCCAACATTTGAAGGCGGATTCAATATAGAAGCAGTAACTGACGGTAATGGTCGTGCATTAAACTATGTAATTAATAAAACCATGATGCGAGTGGATCTCACTTCTGCCGTAAGAGCTAAAGGTGGTCAAACAACACTTAAGATTAAATGGTGGTATAACATCAACAATACCCGAGAAATCGGTGGACGCTCAGGATATGAGCAGTTCGCTGATGGCCACAGAGTTTATTGCATAGCTCAATTCTTCCCTAGGTTGGCTAAGTACAACGATGTATTAGGCTGGCAAAACAAGCAGTTTCTAGGTAGAGGTGAGTTTGCACTAGAATTTGGTGACTATGAGGTTGAGATCTCTGTACCCGAAGATCACCTCGTAGCAGCAACAGGAGAATTGCAAAATCCGAACAAAGTGTTATCTGCAGAACATAGAAATAGAATTGACCAGGCTATGAACGAATATGAGCAACCTGTAATGATCCAGAATATTGAAGAAGCTCAAGAAAATGCAGAAGAAGGAACAGATAAATATCAGACCTGGAAGTTCAAAGCCTCTAACATCAGAGATTTTGCTTTTGCTACTTCAAGAAGATTTATCTGGGACGCAATGGGTGTAAAGATGAGTGATGGCCGTACCGTGATGGCCTCATCCATGTGGGTACCCGAAGGAGATTGTCTCTGGAAAAAATTCAGTACCAAGGCAGTCGCTCATACAGTAAAATGGTATTCGCATTACACCTTTGATTATCCATATCCAGTAGCCTATTCTATTGATGGCAGCATGGGTATGGAGTATCCGATGATCTGCTTCAATTATGGTCGTTGCGAATCAGATGATACCTATACTAAGCGCATGAAGTATGGTCACATCGGAGTAATCATTCATGAGGTAGGTCATAACTGGTTTCCTATGATTGTAAATTCTGATGAGCGCCAATGGACTTGGATGGATGAAGGACTGAATACATATGTACAGTACCTCACCCAACAGCACTGGGAGCGTAACTATCCGCATAGACGAGGCCCTGCCAATATGATCACCAACTACATGGGCGGAGACAAATCCAAAATATCTCCTATCATGACCAATTCGGAAAGTATATGGCAATTCGGAAACAACGCATACGGCAAACCGGCTACTGCGCTAAACATACTCCGTGAGAGTGTTGTCGGCAGAGAACTATTCGACCATGCCTTCAGAGAATATTCCAATCGATGGAAATTCAAGAATCCATATCCAGCAGACTTCTTCCGAACTATAGAAGATGCCTCAGGGGTAGATCTTGATTGGTTCTGGAGAGGCTGGTTCTATACTAATGATCATGTAGATCAGGCACTCACATCTGTGAAGCATTATAATCTCGACAGTGGTAATCCTGTGGAAGAAAAGAACAAAGCTCGAGAGATGCGTGATAATGGTCCAATGAACATAAGCCGTATGAGAGAGGATGAAATTGAAGAGACCTACTCAGAGAGTGACCCATCAATTATAGACTTTTATTCTACCTATGATGAGTTGGTACCAGATGCTCTTGATGAGGCAGAATACGAGCAGTTCTACAACAGTCTAAATCAGTCTGAAAGAGACTTACTCGAAAGCGGTATGAACTATTACGAACTAACCATAGAAAACAATGGTGGTCTTGTGATGCCTGTAATCCTGCAGTTCAACTATGTTGATGGAACTTCTGAAGACATGCGCATTCCAGTAGAAGTATGGAGATTTAATGCAGAGAAAATAACTAAGGTGTTTCCTACCGTGAAAGAGGTAGAAAGCATTGTATTAGATCCCTACTTGGAAATAGCTGATGTGAACACTGATGACAATGCTTATCCTCCACAGAGATCAGCTTCTCGCTTTGAAGCATTTAAGAATAAGAAGCCGAGAGCTGCGAGAGAAAATCCAATGCAGCGAGCACGACGAGCAGCAGAAATGAAAAAAGAAGTTAAGCCATAAACAACTATAAAGGCTGTGTGCGCATGATGCATACAGCCTTTTTTTCTTCTAAGGCTCTAACTTCTAAAAACTAAATCCAGCCTGTATGTTGAACATATTCTGTTCATCATTGAGTGAATAATAAGCCTGAATTATGAATGAACCTAATAGATCGAACCATAATCCTATAGTCTGACTATTATGTATGATCTCAGAGCTTACACCATCCAAACTAACCTTACCATAATCATAACCTGCAAGTATTCCTACATCCATAGGTAATATGTTATTAGCCCAATAGAACAAGCCCAGTCTTAAATCGATATTATGATAGAAGGAATCATTTCCTCGGAAACGCTCATTTCTGAATCCTCTCAATCCCTTATTGTTTCCAATAGAAGCATAATGATAAAATTGTAAATCTCCTACCGATCTTTCATAACCAATTTGATTGGCCAAAACAAGAAATGGTTTGTTAAGCAATCTTAAGTAGAACCTCCCAGACAAATCCAACATAGTAACTGACTCATCCTGCAACGGTTCATGCAGATGCGATGCTCCCAGAGTGACATCAATGCCATTGCTAGGTAATCTCGGGTCGTCAATAACAGATAATGACACATCACCTGTCACCCCAAAATAGTTACGAGTATCAAAGACATTATCATCAAAGCCCAACACCTCATCATCCGAGATACGACCTATTGTGTTCTCTACTGTTCGGTTCTGATAGATTGGTCCAAACTGAACACTTGTTGCATTATTCGCCGTAGACAGGCCTACTTTTGGGTTTATCACAAGGTTGCGCTGACGCACTCTATGGAATTCTCTATTTACTAATGGGTTGTCAGTATCATTTCCTAGGCCAAAGAAGTTATCAAAGTGCGGTATACTTAAATCTGCCCTCGGATAAAAATCTAACTTTCCAAACAGTCGAGGAAAATGCCCTGAGTAATTCAACTGTATACCATTGCCACTTGTGACAGCCACACTCAATGATAATGATTGACGCGCCTTATAGGGAACCTTACGCCATCCATGACTCGTCCAATTAATATTACCTCCCACCCAAAATCCATCGTCTAAAGTACTACCGAAAGTGAAGGAGGGTAATAATTTATTATAGGTAAAGGCCTCCCGATTATATTCGTTGTTACCCAGTCCATCAGACATCCTATTGTTGATCTCTCCAGTATAACTAGCACCATTAGTCTGATCATATAGAAAAATCTTCTTACTAGCGGTATTATTAATCACCTTGTCATTATTCTCCCCACCAATAATCCTGACTTTTATTCTGTCATTACTCGACCCACTAAACTCAAACTGATCTTTCCCTCGCAATCCATAGAGTCTCAATTCTCTTGTTGTTTCCGGATCTATAACTCTGTGATACTTTATGATTTCTTCATCATCATAATGAACGTGAACAGTCAGGTCTATTGAACCGTCCTCTTTCGTGATCAGGATAAAATGGTCTTTTCGATCTGATCCATGAACTTCTATTTCCTTGTTTATATAATCATATAAACGCCTCCCTATATCCATCAGGTTCTCTCTCCTCGATTTTAAAAAGACAACGAGCTCATCATTGAAGCTCTCAACCTCATCAGGAAGGCCTCGAATAGATTGTTCAATCACGTCATTAGTAAGATTCACTTGTAACTCTCTTATAACTTCTTCCCAATCTGACCATTCGAGCTCATTAAGAAAGTATCTATCAAAATGTCGAGCATTGAACGCTAAGTGCTTAACATCCTTGACATTCCCTTTTATAGGCTTAAATTGTCTCAAGATAAACGTAGAGATATACCATGGAATAAATCCATCAAACTTATAAAATGCTTGATCCCTATCACGCGGAATCGGTCTGTAAATATTTAAGTCCCCTTCTTGAAATTTAGCCCAGCGCCATTGATCGTCATGTCTATCCCAATCATGGATGAAAAGATCAAAAATGCGAGACTTAAGCACCCATTCCTGATCTACAACATGACGCTTTTTATCCCTTAATAGTTCTAGTAGCTCAACATAACCGATGATATCTCTAGCATTACCAAAATTAGCATTATCACTCCAGTCTCCATTAGGGCGTTCTTCTAATAGGTACAGTTCCTGTGCAAACAAAGTGTTATAGTTACCCAATCTTTTTTGATGTTGTAGATAGACCAATTCTGGATCAGTATAATATACATTAGCCGCTCTTGATAAGGGAGGAATAATCAATGCGCTGTAAGGATGACTTGCACTATTCTGATCCTTGATTACATCAAATAACTTTAGGTTTTTAAACTCAGGGGGGACTAGCTTCGTATAATCTTTCTTGATAGATCTGAGCACGTACTGTCGTCCGCTATCTGTCTCCAGTCTCAGAGAATTAGACGCTTGACCACCACCTTTCTTAACTGGTGTCATGCCGCCATGCTTATTGTCTAAGTCAATAATATCTGCTTTTACTGGGGTCGCCCAAAGATCCCTATATTCTTCTCCGAATAAGACCTCCTTGACTTTGCCCGCCGCAAACTCTTCATTGGCTGCAATAGTGATAAATTCCTGATCTATCTCAGGATACTCTACGGACTCTTCAATAGTCCCAGGGCGTGGTTCTCTAATTCTTACTCTATATTCCTCTGACGATCCACCTTCAAAACCATCAACCGTATAAAATGAGGCCCATGCTTCGAAATCTTCATAAAAATCTATTCTGACGTATCCTCTTGAGTCACGAGCAAACTCTGCATCACCTCCCCTACGAACAAAATCAGATTTGCCTGCACTCCCGCTAATAATGTGTTTAATTTTTCCTTGATCAAAAAATTGTAATCCATGCTCATGACCAGAACAGAACACAATGTTTGCTCTCGTCTTTTGAGCCACCTCCAAAATACCTTGCATCACATCACGATTCTGAGGGTTAGCAATGTCCTGCTTGGATCCAGACACCTTACGAAACAAAGGATATATAGAGCCTAATACTGGCAGAGGAATCCAGAGTTTTGGATTCAACTCAGTCAGAGGAAACAGATGATCTTTAGCTGAAAAGTTTCCACCATGCTTACCATTGCTAAAAATCGGATGGTGCATCATCACTACAATTTCATCATTCTTGTGATGTAAGAACAATTCTTCCATGGACTGCAGTAAATCTCTTCTGGATTTAATTTCGCAGCTCTTATTAATATTGGATTCTTTGGACCAATCTTGCAACCACCACTGTGTATCAATGAACATGAACACCAAATCCTTACTTATCTTCACAACTTTAGGATCTCCGCAGGCATTCTTAGGATACAATTTGATTTTGCCTCTATCAAGTCGTTCTTCATACTGCTCAATATAGTCCTGCAATCTCAATATCGATTTCCTCCCTCCAGAGGCATATTCATTCCAATCATGGTTACCGGGAATAAAATAAGTCGATGCATCATCGAAATGAGCTAACTCTAACTCAGCATTCAAGACATTCTCCGCGTAATCTCTGTCAACATCTTCTTTTGACGGCAAGCCAGCAGGATAAATATTGTCTCCTAGATAAACTACGGATGATTCTACTTCCTTCCTTTTCAACTCATCTGCTACCGCGTCGATTACATAATTCTTACGTCCTTGATGATCATCTAACTCTCCTGCATCTCCAAGAAGATATAGCGAATGAATTTTCTCCTTTTTAGATGTGACAGTTTTTAGGTTCCAGCCTTCTGCACTATCCGCATAATATGGCGCATTGGTCGTACCACATGAAAAGAACAACAATACTACACTGAAGTACACAAGAGACGTCGTTCTACTATAGCTTCTTTTCATAGCGAGTCTACTGTATTTACAAGATTATATTGACACGTGGAAATTGGATAAACTAAAGACTATGGCTACAAGAATAAAAGTCACTAAGAAAATATTGTAGGATATATCGAGCATTTTTGCTTTATACATATTATTCTTTTGTAATACATAATTCGCTCGAACCTGATTACCAATCTGAAGATTCTGGCTCTTAATTACCTTGGCCATAGATTCCTCATAATCCTCTAGACAGACCAAATTGTAGAACAAAAAGTTATTTTCTTCAGGCTTAGGATGTGTTGGTAAAATCTCTTTTTTGTACAGTCTTCTTATAGAAGCACCAAATGGCTTAGTAGCGAATATGGCTAAGACCAAAGAAACTAATAACCCTATTGTTAAGATCTGTGATACCGTATGACCATTGTCCACATTTTTATCAATATAATCATGAAACACTATAAGAGCTGTGATCACGGAGGTACAGATACGAATGAGGATAGCGGCTTTTCTATCCATTATAGCAATAAGACTTACTTCTAACTTATTCTGATTTCTTAAGTAAGAACCTAGTGATTTTCTCGGTTCATCGACGCTACCATACATCCCCTGAGAATTGAGTTCTAACTCTTCTTGCTTCCTCCGAGTCTTTTCTAATTTCATTTCTTTCTTAGCAGCTTTGGCTTCTGCTGTTCTGAGCTTTGCTTCTTTGTTTGCTAACTTCTTCTCTTCTAAATCGCCCTCAATTGTATCTTCATAATCTTGCATAGACATAAGCATTAATTTT
>CAZAXY010000081.1:0-8635 GCA_964489125.1 uncultured Saprospiraceae bacterium | reverse complement strand
TAAATCGCCCTCAATTGTATCTTCATAATCTTGCATAGACATAAGCATTAATTTTAGGTAACAAGAGACAAGATACAAGATACAAGATACAAGATACAAGATACAAGATACAAGATACAGCCTATTAAAAATTCTATATCTAACTGGTTAAGCATAGAAATCTTCAATTCTTAGTGTTGGTCCAGTACATTTCCTCCAAATATATTTCTGCTATTCTGACATGAACCAATTGTTCATATCAATTAGGACTGAGCAAAACATCAATCTTATCTCTACATGGAAAGAAAAAGATATTACAAACGAGTATCAAAGAGGTCATCATTATGGACAAATGATGGAGAGCCCTTAAACTATAGTTCCTTTAAGAAGGCCTTCAACTCCATATTGAACCTTTGAGGCACTTCCATCATAGCAGCATGTCCACATTTATCTAATAAGACTAAGGTACTATTAGGCAATAGTTCATGAAACTTCTCGGCAACGAAGGGAGGCGTAATCGTATCCTGTTTACCCCATATCAATAAACTAGGACAAGCTATAGTTGGGATGCGATCTTCTAAGTTATGTTGTAATGCTGACCTTGCTGTCAGTAATATACTCATCGCCTTACTCCGATCATTGACCGTCTCGAAGACCTCGTCGACAAGTTCTTTAGTCGCTACAGATGGATCATAGAAAGTCTCAGCTGTCTTGCGCTTTATATAATCATAATCACCTCGGCGTGGATAACCATCTCCCATACCTGATTCAAACAAACCAGAACTTCCCGTTAACGTAATACTCGCAACAAATTCAGGAAGCTCTAAAGCAAAAAGTTGAGCAATATGGCCACCTAAAGAATTACCAACGAGATGAATCTTATTATAGCTCTTATAATCAACAAACTCCCTTACATATCGCAACAAACCTGTAAGCCCAGCTTCTTCTCGTGATAAAGTATAGATCGGCAATATCGGTACAACTACATTATACTCACGACTAAACGCATTGATCAGATGTTCAAAATTACTAAGTGCACCAAATAGTCCATGAAGCAACAATAAGCAATCTCCAGTACCACCTGTTTCAACATAGCTAAAGCCGTTTTCTTCTACAATCGATGGCTGCATGGAATATTATTAAATGAGGTCCAAAAATATGAAAGTATATGATCTAATATCATTTCTGAGCTCCTACAATACATAACTTGTATGACTCAATATGGCGTATATCTTAATAGATAATAATGGTAGAACAATGATGCTATCACTAGCACTGCAACACCCTGATGCAGCACACCCCACAATACAGGAATATGACCAATACTCTCTAAAAGCGTGATGATGCCTAGGGTTATCTGAACCAGAATTAATCCTCCAAATATCCAAAAGCTAGTTGATATAGATTTGCTAAACTGCCGATTGTAACGCCAACAATAAACTGCAAACATCAAGACAATTAGATAAGCTAGACCTCTATGAACAAAGTGCATCAATGTAAACGTAAAGGACCCTGTATCATAGTTAACGAAACTATCTATAGACCACTTAGCACTGTCAAAGAGTTCAGCTGGGACTAAATCACCTCCTATGTCTGGCCATGTAGGATAAATTAAAGAGGCCTTCATTCCACTCATGATACCACCAAAGAAAATCTGGATACACACCAGGATTATAAAATAGCTAGTAGCACGTGTTAATCCATTACTTACTTTATGACTTCTACCTCCACGAAGAAAAGATATAAGTGCCCACCACAACATAATAAAAACACTAATTCCTATAGACAAATGGACCGATAACTTATAGGCATTAACCCAAGGACGATTGACAAGTCCACTCGCCACCATGATCCAACCAAATATTGCAGCAAGTCCTGCAAGTCCAACAACTTTCAGCAAATCATATCTTAGTTCCTTAGACAGTTTCTTCTTGTATAGGAAATAAAGGAAGGGGATCAAGAATACAAATCCCATACTCCGGGCCCATAAACGATGGAAATACTCCCAGAAATAGATGAACTTAAAAGTACCACCTTGAAATACATGATCTCCTAATTTCATTCCGTCATTGATCTTTTCGTATTGAGGTGTCTTCTTGTATTCACCAAATTCCTCAATCCAAGCGTCCTCGCTCATCGGTGGAAAAGTGCCAGTTACAATTTCCCATTTAGTTATTGACAATCCTGAACCCGTCAACCTGGTCACACCTCCAATAATTATTTGAAAATATACCATGACTAATCCTATAATCAGCCAAATTGAAACCGCAGTGTCTTTCCTGATCATGACTCAAATGTAGCATCAAAACACACTTCATGTCATATCACAAGATTGTCCACATTGTTTGTATTTATTATTAATTATTTAAAATATAAATCATCATTATTAGTGCCGTTTATATGTGGATAACTCAGTAGTGTTCTATTTTATAGACAGATATTCACAAGGTTACTAACAAAACATACTTGATCTAAGTAATTGATTATCAATTACGTGATTACTTATAATTGATATTGTGAATTGTGACTAACAGGCTTATTGTGGAATACTAATAAATAGACTCATATAGAATCTTAGGTGAATAACTTTAGAGAGTGTGAATAAAAGGGGAAGTCTGAGTCTATCATAACATAGTGAGCAGATCAGTTAAGTAAAACTTGTTATTAAAAGTGGAAAAACTAAAAGCCTATGAAACTGATTACGAGCGGCAAACATATCTGAAGAATTCTATATGTTAGTAATACATAAAATAAGTAGTATTTAGGACTATGAGGGCAGTGATACAGCGGGTAAGAGAGGCAAGGGTAACAGTCAATAAGAAAATTGTCGGCGCCATCGAAGATGGCTTAATGATATTGCTTGGGGTGGGCCAAAATGATAGTCAAGAAGATATCGCCTGGCTCGTTAAAAAAATAGTAAACATGCGAATCTTCTCCGATGATGACGATAAGATGAATCTAAGTGTATTAGATATTGGAGGTGCAGCACTGGTCATTTCGCAGTTTACATTGTTTGCCTCAACTAAAAAGGGTAACCGCCCCTCCTATATCAATGCTGCTAAGCCAGAGCTGGCCAATCAACTTTATCAAGATTTTCTTACAACGTTGAATAAAGAACTGGAACAAGTCGAAGCAGGAATCTTTGCAGCGGATATGAAGGTCTCCCTAACTAATGATGGGCCAGTTACTATAATCATTGATTCAAAAAATCGGGAATAATGACATTAACAGAATTGCAAGAAACCGTGGATCAATGGATTAAGACATATGGGGTTCGATATTTTGCTGAGACCACGAATACAATAGTTTTAATGGAGGAAGTAGGAGAGCTATCACGGCTGATAGCTCGAGTTTATGGAGAACAATCCTTTAAGAGAAAAGAAGATCAAGAAAATGCCAATGCCAATATTGCAGAGGAATTAGGTGATATCTTGTTTGTCATCACATGTCTGGCCAATCAGATGGATCTTGACCTCGATGCCATTATGACTAAGAATTTAGATAAAAAGACGAGTCGTGATCGAGATAGACATCGTGAGAATCCCAAGCTATAGGAATAGATAAACAATATCAGTAAGATTTTTATGACCTTGGTCACCCATTATGACTACAGTGTCTTGGTATACAAAGATCCGCTCTAATAGAATTGCATCAGTAACATTAGTGATGCTGATGGTCACATCAGTTCTTGCTATGCTGGCCTACCTCGTTATACCTGATAAGAGCCACAACGCCAATCGGCAGATATTGCAGCTCGCATTAAAAGCGCCAGGTTCTGCTCATAAAATCTGCTACCAAGCTGAGGATGCGAGAAAGAACAATCAAGGACAAATGAGTGCAATGATTGTGGGCAAGAGGGATAATAGGATATACTATCCTTACGACGAGATTAGCTATCGAGATGGAGAGACAGAAATACTTTATGAGCAAAGTCTGATCTCTCGAGAAGGAAGATTTGAAACAAAGAAGCTGAGATTTTTACTAGGTAGTGACAAGTTTGGTCGTGATGTGTTGAGTCGCCTAATCTTAGGCTTAAGAGTATCACTGACCATAGGATTTTTAGCCGTTATTGTATCCTTATTTATTGGAATCTTCATCGGCAGTATAGGTGCTTATTACGGAGGTTGGGCAGATCAGGTCGTTATGATAATCATCAATACCAGCTGGTCCATACCGACGTTGTTATTAGCTTTTGCTATCATACTGTCATTAGGTAAAGGATATATGGTCATTGTCCTTGCAGTAGGACTGACTATGTGGGTGGATGTAGCCCGACTCGTACGTGGACAGATAAAAGAAGAACGAGAAAAGCCTTATGTAGCGAGTGGAAAAGTGCTGGGTCTCTCCGATGTAAGAATCGTGGTGAGACATATATTACCCAATATTTTAGCTCCAATACTGGTGATTGCCGCAGCAAATTTTGCTACAGCGATCTTAGTTGAGGCGGGATTAAGTTATCTTGGCTTAGGTATTCAGCCGCCAGCGCCATCACTGGGGAATATGCTTAAGGAAAATTACGCTTATGCAACTGGTGGCTATGTTTATTTGGCCATGTGCCCAATCATTATGATCATGTTTCTTGTGCTCAACTTTAATTTATTAGGGACAGCGCTGCGAGATGTTTTTGATTATAAGAGCAAGACGAGATGAGTAGAGAGATAGCTGTATTAGAAAAACTGGAAAAGGAGCTTAGCCTTAAGGAGCTCCAGATCAAAAGCTTGTTAACGATCACTCAAGCCATCAATGACAATGTCTCTGCTGATGGCTTGTTTAATATGTATCGCTCTTTTTTAAGTTGGGAGATGGGGATCAGTAAGATGGGCTTGTTTATCCCAGATGATGACGACCGGACTTCATGGAGTTGTGTCTCTCAGATCAATCTTGAAAACAAGAAGATTAATTACGAGAAAATCGTTGAGAACATATTGAGGTTCAACAGACTGCACACCATTAAGCCCGAAGATCATGAATGTCTGTGGGACTTTGACATCGTAATACCGGTGTTCCACAAGGAGAAACCGATTGCGTATTCACTTATAGGCGGAATCAAGTCGAAAGATGATCTATATAATAAGATACAGTTCATCACCACGATTACTAATATTATAGCCGTTGCTATTGAAAACAAAAAACTATTCAGGCAACAAATCGAACAAGAGCGCCTACAAAAAGAGATAGAGCTGGCGCAAAATGTACAGCAGATGCTCATCCCAGATAATCTGCCCAAGAATGACAAGTTTGAGTTATCATCTATTTATCAACCACACTTTAATATTGGTGGTGACTATCTGGATTTCATTGACTTCAAGAATGGTCGGTTCATCTTCTGTATAGCTGATATTTCTGGCAAAGGTGTGGCAGCAGCTTTGTTGATGGCTAATTTTCAGGCTATGATCCAGAGTTTGATTTATCAGTATCGTGATTTGGAGACCTTCATATTTGCATTGAATCAGACGGTGCTTCGGGTGACCAAGAGTGATAAATTCATCACCTTTTTTATTGGTGAGATCGACATGAATTCTAAGACGTTAAAATATATCAATGCCGGCCATTATCCCCCTGTATTATATATGAATGGAAAGATCAGACGGCTCACCGAAGGATGCACAGTAATAGGAATATTTGATAACCTTCCATCAATAGTCGAAGAAGAAATTGAACTCGATGGTGAATCACTTATCATGTGTTTTACAGACGGCTTGGCAGATTTAAAAAACGAGAAAAATGAGCTTTTTGAAGATAAAGGTATAGAGAGCTTTGTGCTAGCTAATGGGACCCTTGATGCCGAGTCGTTTAACGATGAACTTTTGATGGCTATCGAAGATTACAAGGGTTCTGAAGAATTTCCAGATGACATCGCCGTATTAACCTGCAAAATCTTTTAGGATTTAGTACTTTGAATAGATAGACGACTCAAAACGATGAAAAATAAATTTGTTGCTGCGGTATTGGCATTTTTCTTAGGCATGTTCGGCGCCCATAAGTTTTACTTGCGAGACCCTGGTGCTGGGATCTTTTATATCATGTTAACGATGATGACAGGAGCCTTGAGGTTTCCGATTGGTGCTATCCTTGGTTTTATAGATGGCCTAAGATATCTGATGATGTCGCCAGCTGAATTTGATAAGAAATTTAACTCTAAGTACTTCAAGTCACGTCAGCGAAAGTATCAACGCAAGAAATCACCCAAGCATGAGTACTACGAAACGAAGAAAAGCAGGACTAAATCCAAGAGAACCGTACGGAACAACCCATTTAAAAAGAGCGGTATCAAGAAGTACAAAGATTATGATATTCAAGAGGCCATATTGGATTTTGAAAAAGGGATCAAGTTAGAGCCCCATGATATTTCTCTTCATTTCAACATGGCTAGTGCGTACTCATTATTAGAAAATAAGGAAGCTGCCTATAAGTACCTGGCTAAAGCAGTAGAGTTAGGATTCAAGGACTTTGATAAAATTGAGACTCATGATGATCTTGCCTTCTTGAGGATACAAGATGATTTCGAATCATTTAAAAATTCAGGCTTTAGAAACACAAATACGAGCCCAATAGCAAAGCCTACTCCAAGCAGCCATACCAATTCTCAAGCTAATGAACCAATGGATGATGTGCTATTATCACAACTTAATCGTCTGATGGAGCTGCGCAAGAAAGGAGTATTAACAGAGAATGAATATCTCGTTGAACGCAAGAAAATTTTAATTAAGCAATAGCTATGTTTTTGGCACCCATAAGTAGAGCATTAAAAGATCTGAGATCGCTACTATTTATGGATCTATGCATAGGCTGTTACAACAATGATCCTATATCTGGTAAGCTCTTTTGTCTGAGTTGTTACGTTGACGTGGCCTATATCAATTCTCAAGAGAGTATACCAGCCCTGTTAATAGGAAAGAATGATCTACCTCCTGGCTTAAATGCATTTTATAGTTTGATGACCTATAACAAATCGGGACTACTTAAGACGGTGATAGATAGCCTCAAATATAGGAGTAGACCGGATATAGGTGTAAAACTTGGAAGACAATTAGCGGATAGAATTAAAGATGTTGTCCCAACCGATTCGGTTCTAATTCCTGTGCCGCTTCATCCCAAGCGGCAACATGAGAGAGGATATAACCAAGCCTATAAAATTGCTAAGGGAATGTCTGAGCAATTAGATGTATCTATTGATGATATGATCCTAAAGCGGGTTAAATACAATGAGTCCCAGACTAAAAAGAGTGCTGAAGAACGCAAAGGAGTCAAAGACCAAAAGTTTGCACTGAAAAAGAATTACAGTATTGATGCAGATCAACATGCCATCCTTGTCGATGACATTATCACAACAGGATCTACCATAAGTGCATGTTATAATCTACTCAATGAAGCGGGTTACCAGAACATATCTGTAGCTACCTTGGCAATAACTATTTAACATCTCATATGACGGACATCATCAAGGAGCAATTTAATCTACGCATATACACCGAAGGAATTGTACGTATCAACAAGGTTCTGGATATGCTCACAGAAGAACAAGTGTGGCACAGTCCCAATGCTAACATGAATAGCGTTGGTAATCTGGTCTTACACTTGAATGGCAATGTAACTCAATGGATAGGAACAGGAGTTGCTCAACATAAAGACATGAGACAGAGAGATTTGGAGTTCTCATCACATAAAACACAATCTAAATCGGAACTGAAAGAGCTTCTCTCTAAATTGGAGGAATACACAAAGCCAATAATAGATGAGCTGAATGTAGAAATGCTTGGCGAAAAGAGAACTGTTCAAGGTTTTGATGAGACGGTGTTGTCGATACTTATACATGTGATTGAGCACTTCTCATATCATGTTGGACAGATAGCCTGTCTCGGCAAGTTAATTACTAATCGAGATTTGGGGTTTTATGAAGGGATGGATCTAACTGTAATAGACTAGATATTACTGACCACAGTGCCGATGCTCTCACCAAGTACTACTTTTATTAAGTTACCAGGCTTAGTGATATCGAATACGATAATGGGCATATCATTTTCTTGACACATGGTGAATGCTGTCATGTCCATAACACGAAGATTTTTCCCTATGACGTTATTGAATGACAACTCATCGTACTTAGTCGCAGTAGTATCTTTTTCTGGATCAGCTGTATAAATACCGTCAACACGTGTACCCTTTAGTATGGCATCTACATTCATCTCATTAGCCCGGAGAGCAGCTGCGGAGTCTGTTGTAAAATATGGACTACCCGTGCCAGCGCTGAAGATAACGATTCGACCTTTTTCGAGATGTCGCCGTGCACGACGGCGGATATATGGTTCGGCAATTTCTTTCATCTCAATGGCACTAACGAGACGGGTATATAGACCATGTTTCTCGAGCATGCTCTGTAGAGCTAAGCCATTGATACAAGTAGCCAGCATGCCCATATAATCACCTTGGGCTCGATCAACACCTGTTAAGTGAGCATCCATGCCACGGAATATATTTCCCCCGCCTATGACAATGGCGATTTCTATGCCTAGTTCAGCAACACTCTTAATCTCGTTGGCATAATGCTCGAGCATCTCGGCAGAAATCCCGAAGGCTTGATCACCTAATAATGATTCGCCACTGAGCTTAAGGAGGACACGCTTATATTTTAATGACATGGTGCTAAAATTAAATC
>CAZAXY010000080.1:0-17037 GCA_964489125.1 uncultured Saprospiraceae bacterium | reverse complement strand
TCTTCATCAGGTTTTGCCGATACTCCTGTACTACTTTTGATCTGGTCTAATATCTCCTGTTGATCAGCGACATCAATATGAATACAATGGGCACACAGCAAAGATTACCAGTATTTATGTTATAAACTCCAAATAGTTTTCTTTATTGATTACCTCATAGCTTGCTTCGGGATATGCACGGGCAAATGCCTTAGGTATACGAGCGGTCTTGTTACCATATTTGATCTCGTAGGCGGCAATCTGTCCGTCCTTCGTTTCTATACAGTCGATCTCTTGCTGATCATAAGTGCGCCAGAAGTAGCTGCGAGCCGTATCTTCCATATGGTCGAGTTTCTTAAGTCGCTCAGTTATAATGTAGTTTTCCCATAGTTCGCCCTTGTCTTGTCGAGCATTGATAGGTCTATAGTCATTGATGATGGCATTGCGGATGCCGCAGTCCCAGAAGTAATATCTATGGGTCTTGGTGATTTCTTTACGGAGGTTCTTGCTGTATCCAGTGATCTTCTTGATTACGTATACTTTCTCCAGTAGGTCGAGATACTTTTCTACGGTGTTTTTGCTCATGCCGATTTGTCTGCCTAGTTCTTGGAGTGATGCCTCTTTGCCGACCTGATAGGCGATAAGTTGTAGGAGATCCATGATCTTGGCAGAGTTTCGGATACCGTCATAATTGAGAATATCCTTAAGTAGATATGCGTTGGTCAGTTCAGCAAGGTAGCGCTGCTTTTCGGAGTAACCAGTCATCGTATAGACTTCGGGGTAGCTACCGTAGATCAATCGCTCAGGCAGTAGGCGATTAGTATCGAGGATATTCTCGTGATGAGAGAGTTCTGATTGTGATAAGGGATATAACTCATGCCAGTAGGCGCGACCGACTAAAGGTTCTCCCATCTCATTGCTGAGGTCAAAAGCGGAAGATCCCGATGCTAAGAACTTCTTTTCGGGGAAGTTATCCACCATGATCTTCAACGCCTTGCCGATATCTGGTATTTCTTGAGCCTCATCTATGATGATGAGCTCATAGTTGTCGACAAGGTTTTTATAGGTGTTGAGATTCTTTCTGGCGAGTAGGTCATGCGTCTCGGGCAGTTCACCATCTAACCAAAGGAAGCTTAAGTCTAACTCTTGAGATAGACGCCTCATAAGCGAGGTCTTACCGACCCTCCTTGCGCCATGAATGATGTTGACCTTGCCGGGCTTTAAATAGCCTTGGATGTGGTTATATAATGTCCTTTCTACTTGAAGCATCTTACAATCGTACTACCCAAAGATACTACATTTAGTTATGTATTGACGCAATTAATATAAATACAGTCATTATGTTGACGCAATTAATATAAATACAGTCATTATGTTGACGCAATTAACGTTTATATCGACTTGTTGTACTTAAGAGAATTGAGTGATTTTTGTATAGTTATTTATGAAAGTATCCCAAGTGCCTTGTTCTTCTTCGCATAGTACAACAGGAATGCAGCAAATAATACTACCAGTATAGGCATAACAACAGAAGAGGCACCCAGTACCTCAACATAGTCGTAGTCAGCAATGAAGAAATTAAATCCATGTAAAATGATAACAGTGATAAGAGAAATCAGAAATATAGGTTCACACCAAGATTTTCGAAGTAACAGCCCAATGCATCCTATCAGACCAGTTATTACAGCTATGGCAAATACAATATACAACCACATAGGTTGGGTATCATATATAGGTTGCATGGCCTCAGGCAATGATGATCGTGAGGCAGGATTAGTGTAATAATTATACTCGCCAAACCACGCCCAGCAGCCCATGAGATTCCATAGGAGAGCAATAACGGATATAACCCAGAAAGAAGTTGGAGCTTTTGTAGAATTAGTCATGATAGTTGATTTTGCTGTCCTAGTTAATCAATAATTTTTAATTATATACATTTTTAGAGCTCAGATGTGCGGTTATCCTATCAATGATATCATCTTTGCAGCCTTAATCTAATAACATACATCATTGTTAACAGCGTCTAATATCTACATGCAGTTTGGAGATCGTGTCCTGATGGATCGATTAAATTTAGTGGTGAAACTTCGAGACAAAGTTGGCTTAGTAGGCCGCAATGGAGCGGGCAAATCAACCTTGCTCAAAATACTGGCTAATGAGATTTCTCCAGACGAAGGAACGGTTACAATGCCTGGCGGGACTACAATGGCGTTTCTACATCAGGAGATTGAGATTGAGCAGAAGACCTCAGTGATCGATGAGGCAATGACGGCATTCGAGGAGTTGAAACTTCTTAACGAAGCTATTGACAAGATGAATGCTGAGATAGCGAGGAGGACAGATTATGAGTCTGATGAATATATGACTATGCTCGAGAAGTTCTCTGAGTACAATGAACGTTTCGCTATACTGGGAGGAGAATCATCTGAAGGCGATGCAGTGAAAGTCCTTAAAGGACTTGGATTTAAGGATAAGGATCTCCATAGGAAGATTGCAGAGTTTAGTGGTGGATGGCAGATGCGAGTAGTACTCGCCAAGATGTTATTGAAGAAACCAGACTACTTACTCCTCGATGAGCCGACTAACCACTTAGATATCGAGTCAATCATATGGTTGGAACAGTTCCTCAAGAACTATCACGGCGCTGTTATCATCATCTCGCACGATCAACAGTTCCTCGATAACTGTACGAACCGCACAGTAGAGATTGAGTTGGGCCGACTACAAGATTATAAGGCCGCCTATTCTAAGTATCTCGAATTAAGAAAAGATGTCAAAGAAAAAAACCAAGCTGCCTTTGAAAATCAGCAAAAGCTGATTGCACAGAAAGAAAGGACCATCACCCGATTTATGGCCAAGGCCACTAAAACTAAGATGGCTCAGTCGATGCAAAAGCAGCTGGATAAGATCGACAGAATAGAAGTCGAGTCAGAAGATCTTGGCACAATGAACTTGCAGTTTGCACCTGCTCCACGATCAGGTCAGATTGTGGTCGAAGCTGACAAGCTGCAGAAAAATTATGGTGAGCTTAATGTTTTAGATGGCATAGACATTAAGATAGAGCGAGGAGATCGAGTATCATTCGTTGGACAGAATGGACAGGGTAAGACCACATTAGCCAAGATACTGGTCGATAAGCTCGATTACACTGGAGGAGAGCTCACTACAGGACATAATGTATCGATAGGGTATTATGCACAGAATCAGGCCGAGACCTTGAATGGTAAGATCACCTTGCTCGAGACTATGGAGAATCACAGCCCTCCAGAGATGCGGACTAAGTTGAGGAAGATACTTGGAGCATTTATGTTTAGCGGCGAGGATGTAGAAAAGAAGGTGTCAGTATTGAGTGGAGGAGAACGGGCTCGTTTGGCACTGGCTTGTATGTTGCTAAGACCCTTTAATCTACTAGTACTGGATGAGCCTACTAACCACCTAGATATCTTGTCCAAAGAGGTACTCAAAGAAGCTATCATGAAGTATGACGGAACACTTATAGTAGTAAGTCACGACCGTCAGTTTCTCACTGGTCTCACTGAGAAAACTCTAGAGTTTAGGGATCGCAAGACCTATGAATACCTGGGTGACGTCAACTACTTCCTCAAGAAGCGCGAGCTAGCTAATATGCGAGAGGTAGAGCTTCACAAAACAAAAACCAAACAATCAACGACTAAGGTCGAGCAGCCAACACTAAAGATTGATGCCGAAAAACTCAAAAAGCTCGAACGCCAGTCTCAGAATATCGAGAGAAAAATCGAAACATTGGAAAAAGAGATAGACGCCACCGAAAAGCAAATGGGCGTTGACGGATTTTATCAATCTGCTGAGGCAGATAAGGTACTAAAGGAATATAACGACATGAAGTCTAAGCTTGACGAGCTCATGGAATCGTGGGAAGAGGTACAAGAGGCTATGATGTAAATGTAAAAGCCCCAGTTATGATTACTGAGGCTTCTATTTAGTTATGTTTTTGCGTATTTACTGACTATTGACCTTTCTTTTTCTTCTTTGGTCCAATCATCACAATCATACGTCTTCCTTCAAGTTTAGGCAGATTCTCAGCACTACCAACCTCGGTAAGCTCCTGAATGAATCTTAGGAGCAATAGTTCTCCTCTTTCTTTAAACACTATTGAGCGACCTCTGAAATGTACATAGGCTTTAACCTTAGCACCATCTTCTAAGAACTTAATGGCATGCTTAAGCTTAAAGTTAAAGTCATGATCATCAGTATTTGGTCCAAATCTGATTTCTTTGACCACCGTCTTGGCAGTCTTTGACTTCAGCTCTTTCTGCTTTTTCTTTCTGTTATAGAGAAACTTCTTGTAGTCGATGATTTTACAGACAGGAGGATCTGCTTTTGGGCTTATCTCAACTAAATCAAGCTGAACTGCTTCTGCCCATTTTTGCGCTTGGCGGGTATTATACACATCAGGGGTAATACTCTGTCCTACCGCCTCTGATATTTCGTTGAGATTGTCTCCGACTAGCCTGATTTTCGGAGCTTTAATTCTAAAGTTAATATTAAATTCTGGTTCAAGGTTACGCCTTGGTTGTACTTTTTTTCTTCTTCTCAAATGTCTTAATTAGTTAATAATATGCTTAGATCACGCAAATCTGTCGAAAATAGTTTCTTTATTCACTCTTAAGATAAAGAAAATTTAATCTGAAGCCCATTATTTAAGGGCTTCAGACTCTTTTTCTTGATTTGCGGGCACTATAGTCAATTCTTCCTTGCCTTTATGGTGGCTAATCTTGAAGCTTAAGCCTCGTTTTGAGCCAGCAGCTAGGATTTGTTCAGCCAACGGATCTTCTACATGCTTCTGAATTGCTCGATGCAATGGACGAGCACCATACTTCGGATCATATCCTTTTTGCGCTAAGAACTCCTTAGCGCTCTTGTTCAATTTGATGCTGAATCCCATCTTCTCAACTCTTTGTTTCAATGAAGCTACTGCTAAGTCAACAATTCTGAGAATGTCATCTTCACTTAGAGAATTAAAGATTACAGTATCGTCAATACGATTCAGAAATTCTGGCGTAAAGTTCTTGCTAAGTGCATTGTTAATCACATTCTTTGCATGGTCATCAGCTCCTTCAGTTCTTGCCTTGGTTGCGAATCCAACTCCTTGGCCAAAGTCCTTCAATTGCTTGACACCGATGTTAGAAGTCATGATAATCAGTGTGTTTTTGAAATCAACCTTACGACCTAAGCCGTCTGTCAACTGACCGTCATCAAGGACTTGCAAGAGTATATTATATACATCCTGATGTGCCTTCTCAATCTCATCGAGTAAGATCACTGAGTATGGCTTCCTTCGTACCTTCTCGGTAAGTTGTCCACCTTCTTCATATCCTACATATCCTGGAGGCGCACCAATCAATCTACTGATGGAGAACTTCTCCATATACTCACTCATATCAATCCGCACTAAGGAATCCTCTGTATCAAACAGGTATCTTGATAATGCCTTCGCCAGTTCTGTCTTACCTACACCGGTAGGCCCTAAGAAGATGAATGAGCCTATTGGCTTCTTCGGATCTTTGAGACCGACTCTGTTTCGTTGTATTGCCTTTACAATCTTTTGTATGGCTTCGTCTTGACCTATGATCTCTTTCTTGAGATCATCCGCCATTCCAACAAGCTTGTTACTTTCATTCTGAGCGACACGCTTCACCGGGATTCCAGTCATCATAGCGACCACTTCGGCTATATCTTCTTCGCTGACAGGGTACTTTTTTGACTTAGCCTCTTCTTCCCAGTCGGATTTGGCCTGCTCAAGCTTCTTAAAGAGTTTAGATTCGTGATCCCTTAAGTCTGCAGCTTTTTCATATTGCTGACCCTTTACGGCTTGATTTTTTTGATTGCGTACCTCCTCAATTTTAGTTTCAAGTTCTTCGATATATTTCGGTACGTGTATATTCTTTAAGTGTGTTCGGGCACCTACTTCGTCAAGGATATCTATGGCCTTATCTGGTAGATGGCGATCACTGATATATCTATCACTGAGATGTACACATGCTTCGATGGCCTCATCCATATAGGCTACATTGTGAAACTCCTCATACTTAGACTTGATATTGTTGAGGATATGTATCGCTTCTTCCGTTGATGGCGGCTCTACTAATACCTTCTGGAATCTTCGATCCAGGGCTCCATCTTTTTCAATGTATTGCCTGTATTCATCAAGTGTCGATGCGCCGATGCATTGTAATTCTCCTCTTGCTAATGCTGGCTTAAAGATGTTAGAGGCATCAAGTGATCCTGTTGATCCACCTGCTCCTATGATGGTATGAATCTCATCTATGAAGAGAATAACGTCACGAGACTTCTCCAGCTCATTCATGATCGCCTTCATCCGCTCCTCAAACTGGCCACGATATTTGGTGCCAGCTACGAGAGCTGCCAAATCAAGCATGACGATGCGCTTATCATATAGTGTGCGGGAGACCTTCTTTTCATTTATCCTGAGAGCCAGTCCTTCAACTATCGCAGTTTTACCTACACCGGGCTCACCGATGAGGATAGGGTTGTTCTTCTTACGTCGACTTAAGATCTGTGATACGCGCTCAATCTCCGTCTCTCGCCCGATAATTGGATCAAGCTTGCCCTCATCAGCGAGACGAGTGACATCTCTACCAAAATTATCAAGGACTGGAGTACGAGATTTACTTGCTCCTCGTCTCGTAGTCTTACTACCATAAGGGCCTGACTCTTCGTCATCCATAGGGATGTCTGACTCGGCAGCACTGCCTTGTATGTATTCGAATCCTCCCTCTTGATCCTGACTCACATATTCTAACTCTGTCTTGTAAGAATCATAATCTACATCAAAATGGTCTAATATTTTTGACGCCAGATTTTCTTTGTGCTTCAAGATAGAAAGCATAAGGTGCTCAGGGTTGATTTCATCATTCTTGAATAGCTTAGACTCTAAGAATGTGACCTTCAAGACCTTCTCCGCATGCTTGTTAAGTGGAATATTTCCAACATTCAAGCCCGTATTATCACCTTTATTTGATCGTGTAGCTTCCTCAACTTTGTATTTGAGTTGTTGGATATCGAGATCCAATGAGTTCAATACTCTTATTGCCACATTGTCCTTTTCGCGTATCATCCCAAGCAATAAATGCTCAGTACCGATATAATCGTGTCCTAGTCGTACTGCTTCATCTCTGCTTAGAGAGATGATTTTCTTGACTTTCGGTGAGAATTTTCTATTCATATTTCTAAATATGGTCTAATCAATTAACGTAAAGACATGTTATTTGATCCTGATAAACATCCTAATATTATATTAAAATCGAACACATTGTGATGTTCATGTCTCTATACGAACAAAAACGTGCCAAACAACAATATCTGCTCAATTGTCAGGAAATACAATTTTACTCCTGATAATATGACACACAAATTGGCCATGGTACCTAATCAAGAGAGTGTCTATTCTCTCCAACATATTAAAATTAGTCATAATGAATCAAAAACTATATCTCATTAGAGTACTTTGACTCTGTGACAAATAAATTCACGAAACAATTAGCTTTTAACGCATATATTTGCAGCTTATTCAACAGGCTATGAAATTTAGTTTAGACAAGAAGGATCGTTACTCTGTATTAAAGTTAGAAGAGGAAAACCTCAATTCACTATTAGCACCTGATGTGAAGAGTGAATTTGTATTCCTTAGAAACGAGGGAGTCAAAAACTTAATTTTGGATATGTCTCAAGTTAAGTATGTTGATTCGTCAGGGCTTAGTGCCATTTTAACGGCCAATAGACTATGGAATGGTTTCGGTGCATTCGTCATGACTAATGTATCTCATCCTGCAGTGCAAAAGCTCATTGAGATATCAAGACTCCAGACAATATTAAACATAGTTCCTACTCTCTCAGAGAGTGTAGACTTTGTGATGATGGAAGAATTACAGAAAGAGCTTTCTGGAGAAGAAGAATAACATTCCCTTCGAGTTTACTGTGCTTGGAGCCAACTCAGCGCTGCCTACGCCGTCGAGATTTAGCTCCAGTTTTGTACTCAATTACAACCATAAACTCTTTGTCCTAGATTGTGGAGAGGGCGCACAGATTAAGATGTCAGAATATGGCATAAGAAGATCTAAAATCCAACATATATTTATTACACACTTGCATGGAGATCATATATATGGTCTGCCTGGATTATTGACATCGTTCAATCTAAATGGGCGCACTGATTTGCTCAATATTTATGGACCTACAGGCATAAAAGATTATGTAGAGCACATGGTCCGCATAACAGGTGGGAGCATAGCTTATCCTATTATATATCGAGAAATAGAGGGAGGTGAATCGATGGATCTAGGCATAATTGATGGCTTAAGCGTTAAGGCTATCCCTATGGTTCATCGCATACCTACCTATGGTTATATCTTTAGGGAGCACCATGCTAAGAGAAATATGAAATCAGATGCTATCAGAGCATATGGCTTGAGTGTCGAGGAGATCAAACTTGCTCAAAATGGCGCTGATATCACTCGAGATGAAACAGTAATAGCGAATGACAAATTGACACACGGCCCTAAACCAAGTCGATCATTCGCATATTGTACCGATACCAAGTATGAACCGGAGATTGTACCACATGTCAGCAAGGTTGATCTCTTGTATCATGAAGCCACCTACCTTGACGTGTTAAGAGATAAAGCTCATGAACGCATGCATGCTACTGCTAAGGAAGCGGCACAGATTGCTCATATGGCAGGAGTAAAAAAACTCATCATTGGGCACTATAGCAGTAGATACAAAGACTTGAGTCCATTGCTAGATGAGGCTAAAATTGAATTTGACAATACTCAACTTGCAATTGGAGGTGAAACCCATTCGATAGATTAAATCTCTATGAGCCGATCCAGAAAATCCATTAGAACCAATTCTAATTTAGATATCACGCCATCTGCCATAAATTGAGTGGAGAGTAAGTTCATCATTTTTGCCTTATCTTCTTGTGTTGTAATAAACCGATCTTTGCAGGTCATGATTACCTGAAGCTGTTCATACTCACCCAGCTTATTATAATAGGCGTTGATTTTGTCATAAGTATCTTTTGAAACCTTCTCGAGAATATTGGTGCGTTCAGGCTCTGTGAATTCAAGATCTGCATAAGAAGCATGGATTAAAAGGAAAGTAATGAACTCTTCATAAGTCCAATTCTCAATGGTGGTATTCATAAAGTATTATATGGCTCAATGTGTCAAATAATCAATTTGACATAGGTATATCAGAACATTCGATCAATTGATTGTCATGTTCCGCCTTTGCTAATATAATATTTTGATGACCATTGGTGAGCCATAAATGTTGCCCGTGGATTACACTATCGTAAGATTGTATCTGATAAAAGCTCTTATGATCTAGTCTTACATCAGGACTCTTACATTCGACAAGTATGAGTGGAGTCATAGCATTATCAAATACCACGATATCATATCTCTTCTTAACCTTATAATATTGAATAGTTTTCTCTACAGCAATCAGACGATTTGAGTACATCTTCTCTTCAATGAGATAATGCAACACACATTGCCTGACCACTTCCTCAGGAGTGAGGATTAACCATTTTTTTCTGACTCGACCCCATAGTTGCTTGGACCCATCAACCGATCTTAGCTTGATTTTAGATTGGTACTGTTGTAAGTTCATCAGCAGTTCTTATCTCGTCATTTATCTGTTCTGTAGTATGAGAACTCACTATAGCATTAAAAACGTTCATAAGTGTTGTATCTAAATCATAGGTTAATTGAGAGCTGCTGATGTTAATTAGTCTAATATCTGCTTGTTGCATCTGCTGAATTGTCTGTATTTGCCAATCCAGATGCTCCAGACGACGTTCATCGAGCAACCCATTTTCGTGAATAACATAGATGTGCCGATCCTCATGAATCATGGCATCCACTAAGTCTTCATACTGTGACGAGTTCTGATAGAGGAGATTGACCTGATTATCAGGTAGCATGTCGATGATCCGTTGTGATAAGGCTTGACTACATAATGAGATTATTGACTTATCTCTCAATTGTATTACATCAAATCGATCGCAGATCATGTTGATGGCAAGTGCCAGAGATTTGGCTTGAGGTAGGCGATCACTGCTGGACATGGAGCTAAATGCTTGATACTGAGGGACAGCAGGAGTCTCTATGCGGAGCAGTTGAGTAGATAGTCGATCCTGAATCCGATTGATATTACCTAGCTTATTGCCAAGAATAACGACGTGATGATTTTCAGATATCGCCTGCAAGCGCTGTACACTGACATTGTTGTTGTTGAGAAAAATCGCCTTGCTATTGGCTATTATAGCATGATTATCAAGTTCTTCTGGAGTCATTATTTTAACTGGAAAGTACTGTGATAGAATCTCTGACATACGATCTACAGTTATTGAGTGTGATAACTGTTGGATGGATCTTCCTGCCGTTTGCAGTAGGGCGTCCATTCTGATGTCACTCCATCTATTATGTAGCACCTCGGATTCAGTTTTTTGGATTCGTCGACAGAGAGAAGCATACTGACCATATTTATTGATTAGTTCATAATCGATTTGCCCGTGTTTAGAATGACTTGATTGCAGCGCACTGATATATATCGATATCAGGGCAGCTCCCCAATCTCTCTGATGCTGCGCTAACAATGCCGTAACTAAGTTATTGGAGCATCCCAGTTCTTCCTGTAACAGTCTATAGTTGCTGTATTGATCATCGGTTAGGACATAGAGCAGGTGATCTATGCGCTGGTTTAGTGCTTGGCAATCTTCATAAAGTGTGGCTAAGTTGAAGTACTTTTTTTTGATTAATCCCTTGATCATAAAAGTAGCATCAACCTGATCTCGTAGATCGGACACCCTTGTTATTAGAACATGAAGCTCATCATCAGGTGCATTAAATGGTGTCAGGCGGCTCAATAGGGAATTGATTCTTGAGGCCTTAATAGGCTCACTTTTATAAATAACTATGTCTAATTGGTCAATGATTAGACTGATATACTGCTGATCTATATTTAGTGATACCTCTAGTATGTCAAGACCATCCAGAAGTGGAGATATGATGTTCTGTATCTTGATATACTTGTTTCCCGCTGAGTCCAAGTCGCTCACGGGAAAATAATCGGACAATTCCCCTCTTACCATCTTAATGAGCTCTACTTCACTATCTATCTTATTGCTTAGCTCATTGGTAAGTGTAGTGTTGATTCCAAGTACTTCTTCATTTATCACATGGATGGATCTTTTCAGGCTTTTAACCTGCTTGACATATTGTCCAAAAGATTCCTCTGAATCATAGATATGAGATGGAACCAAGTCACACGGTATAAAGCTAAATTTGTCATCGTATAATTCACCCAAGGTGCTATAGCTCCTGAGGATATTGTGATCTATGACTTTGTCGTGTAGCTCTTGTTTAAGAGCATTGCTGAGCGAAGTAACTGCTCCGTGTTGAGCACCTAGTATGTGCTCCTTAAGTGTTTCTTGAGCGGTTATTTGAACATGGAACTTAGACAAACGCTCTTTGATCTGATCGAGGAGCAGCTCTCTGTTCATCTGTAGCTTTTCGAGCTTGTTAACTTCAAGTGGTATTCGCTGGAGGGAATCCAATGACTGAGCTCGGGATAAAATCTCTTGATTGACGCTAGATATAGATTGAAGACCTGCGCTCAGATGTGCCAGGTGATATCGTGATAACATCAGAAATGGCTGTGATGATTGCTCACGCTCCGAGACAATTATATAACAGTGTTCTCCCGATAATAAACTTGACTTTACATATTGATATAAAGTCTCAGCTTGAAGAGTATTATCATCTGTCAGGATGATATTGACAAGATCTTTATTATTCTGAGATAGAGCTTGCGCTATAAGCGGCTGGGGCACCTCTTGTGACATACGTTTTCATTTAAATCACAACAAATATAATTAATTATAATATGTAATCAACTGATTTTGCACTGCAATCGGCTTCTTGTCGATTCAATGACCAGTTTGGTCTTAATGTCTTTTGCATTCTGGATAGATGTAATAACTTAAATCTCCATAATATTGATCTATGAATAAGCTTAGAGTCTTGCTCGCTTTAACAGCCTTATTTCTTGCCAGTTTTGTTAGCTCAGCCCAGAATGGAAGTATCATCAGAGATGTTCCATTAGATTCTCTGGATCACCGCTTAGTTAACATCATTGATGCTCATACCCTGTCTTTTTCTGATACAACTCAGCTTGCCATAGCGATGGTTAAAGGTGATCAGTTGAAATATATCGGTGTCGAGAAAATCAATGGAAAACTTGAGCTAGTTGATAATCGAACTAAGGTGTTTGAGATTGGATCTATCAGCAAGGTGTTTACCTCAACTTTGCTTGCCCACATGGTAAGTAAGGATATCGTGAAACTCGATGATCGAGCAGGGCAGATACTAGATCTCAGTGATCTCGACGACTACGGAATAACCTTACAACATCTGTCCAATCATTCTTCAGGTTTGCCACCACTTCCGACCAATTTAGACATAGTCAGTCAACCAGATAATCCGTATAAAGCTTATCACAGTGATTTACTAATGGAGTACCTATCAGGTGATTTTGAGCTAACTACGCTTCCTGGAGAGAGCTATGCCTATTCTAATCTGGGTGCAGGATTATTAGGGCATATTCTGACCGTTATATCGAGTCGGACGTACGAGCAGTTACTCCAAGAGCACATCTGTATACCATATGGACTCAATAGTACAACAACTCAGAGGTTGGCAGTTGATCAGGGTTTATTAGTAGCTGGGCGACAACCTAATGGAACTGTGGCTTCCAATTGGGATTTTGATGTATTGGTAGGTGCCGGGGGGATACTCTCAACTGTAGAGGATTTAGTCCTATTTGCTCGATCACAGATCCAAACCGATCAAAATGCACACCATATTACTCACAAGAAGACGCTCGAGCTCAGTGATCATATGGATATAGGCCTCGGTTGGCATATTATAAAACCTCAAGGTGGTGGTAAGTGGTTATGGCACAACGGTGGCACAGCAGGATATACCTCATCAATGACTATTGACAAGCAGCAACAGACAGCCGTACTTATATTATCTAATGTCTCTGCATTCCATTCGGAAATGAGCAGTATAGATGAACTCTGTTGGAAGTTGTTGACAGAGCTTAATAATTAAATAGTAGGAATACAATTTATTCTTCAGTTGCGGGCCGTTGTTCGATAATGCCTCCACTTATTTTTTCGCCGTTGTCATAGAGATATTCAAGGGTCATATAACCCTCTTCATCAAAAAACTGAAGCTTACCATGTTGCTTGCCATTCTTGAATGACCCTTTCTTTTGAATTTTTGCTTGGTTGGTATATACTGCGAATGGACCATCTACTACACCATCCTTATAACTTGTTTCATCGGTGGGTCTTCCAAATTGGTAATTAGCTTGTATGCCGTGCAGCCCATCATTCTTATATCCTTTAAGTTTTTCAATTTGACCTCTATCATTCATTTCTATGGTCACACCATTTTTCACACCATTGACATAATTCGTGATGCTTTTAACCTTATTGGTATTAGGATGAAAGGTCACCCATGATCCATTTCTCACACCATCAATCACGGAGCCTTGGGCAAGGTAGTATCCGTTTTCAGATTTATAGCTTACGAGCTCTGCTCCGCCACCGACTGACTCAGTTTCGTAGCCTTTCAGATCATATGTCGGTCCCACAACTCCACTTCCACCACAGGACAGTAGTGTCGCAATCAACAAAAAGAATAATATTTGCTTCATTTGGATGAGTAATTTGATATTGCTCGCAAAATTAATGAATCCAAGCAGCCATATAATACACTCTAAATATTTTTTATTGAATGAATGCTCCTTTGACAAATAAAGAAGTCGCAAAACAATTTAACCTGCTAGGCAAGCTCCTCGAACTCCACGGAGAGAATCCTTTTAAGACGAGATCATATTCTTCGGCTTATGTCAATATCCGAAAGTTGCCGAATCCAGTAATCGAGCTAAGCAGAGAAGAGCTTCTCGAAATACCGGGAATAGGTAAGGCCATAGCAGATAAGATTATTGAACTGCGAGAAATAGGAGAGATCAACACGCTCACACGATATATCCAGAATACACCTCCTGGGGTAGTTCAGATGTTAGAGATGAAGGGCTTCGGGCCAAAAAAAATACGTGTCATCTGGGAGCAGATGGGTATTGAGACTCCTGGAGAATTGCTATACGCCTGTGAAGAAAACAGGCTTATTGACTTAAAGGGTTTCGGGGCGAAAACGCAGCAAAATCTAAAAGAGCAACTGGAGTATTTTCTGGCGAGCCAAGGGAAGTACCTCATGGGGCACATAGAAAACCTTGCCCATGAGTTGCTTGACCTCCTAAGAGGAGAGTTTGAGGGAGAGGGACGAATTGATTTTATCAATGGTATCCGAAGACTGAATCCTGTTGTCGATGGCATTGAGTTGCTCAGCGACATACCCGAGCATGAATTGATCGAATACTTGATTAGTGAAGATTTAGTAGATCCTGAGGAAGAAGATCTTGACTATAGAGGAGTCAATGTATTGCTCACCTATTGTGATGCTGATGACTATGATCAGCGCTTGTGGAAGGGTAGTGGCTCACCAGAGTTTTTAGCGCATTGGGATAAGCTGTATGGGCCTGTCTCAAGCTCTGATGAAGATACTTTTAAGCAACATAAGCTTGCCTATATAACGCCAGAGCTAAGAGAAGAACCGAGTATCATTGACAAGGTTAAGGCGGGTGATAAGCTAGAGCTCATCGGCGAGGCGCACGTCAAGGGGGTAGTACACTCGCATTCTACCTATAGTGATGGTACCGCTTCTATCGCAGAGATGGCACAAGCAAGTATTGATCTGGGATATGAGTACCTCGTCATGAGTGATCATAGCAAGGCTGCGTTTTATGCTAATGGGCTGAATGAAGAGAGAGTCTTGGAGCAAATCACCGAGATCGACAAGCTGAATAATGAGTTTACAGATTTTAGGATCTTCAAGAGCATCGAATGTGATATACTCTATGACGGTAAGTTGGATTACGACGATGAATTCTTGAACAACTTTGAGCTCGTAATTGCATCTGTACATTCTAATCTCAAGATGACACAAGAGAAGGCGATGCATAGATTACTGACTGCTATAGCACATCCAGCAGTATCAATTTTAGGTCATCCGACTGGGCGCCTGTTGCTGTCTCGAGAAGGATATCCCATAGACCATAGGGCTATGATCGATGCCTGCGCCGAGCATAATGTTGCGATAGAGATCAATGCGAGTCCATATAGGTTGGATTTAGATTGGACCTGGATTGGATATGCCCAGCGTCAAGGGGTGTTATTGTCCATCAATCCAGATGCTCATAGCACGGAGGGGATCAAAGACATAAAGTATGGGATATATGCCGCTCGTAAGGGAGGACTTAGTCCCAATAATTGCCTCAATGCGATGTCTGTTAGTGATTTTGAGGCCTGGATGCATACATAGATATCTTGTTAATGCGTTGTTAAGCGATAGTTAACACCCTAATCAAGATATAAATCACTTATTTTTGTGTAACTATTTATTCGTAAACCATAAATTTTAGTAATAATGAAATTTTCTAAAGCGCTCTTACTGTTAGTTTGTGCATTCTCATTGACTATCGCATGTAAGAACGAAACAGTTAAAGATGCAGCTAATGCTCCTATAGCATCAGCTAACACAACAACTCCTGCGGCAACTCCAGCAGCTACACCAGCTGAGACAGTGCCAGTAGGCCCATTAACCTCAATTGAATATCCAGAGACAGAGTTTAACTTTGGAGAGATCGAAGAAGGTGAAAAAGTGCTTCACGAGTTTGAATTTAAGAACACAGGCTCTGAGCCATTAGTGATTCAGAAAGCTCAAGGATCTTGTGGATGTACTGTTCCTGATTGGCCAAGAGAGCCGATTCCAGTAGGTGAGACTGCTAAGATTAAAGTGCAGTATGATTCTCGAGGAAAAGGTAAAACAAGAGCTGAAGGTGGACGTGCTGAAAACAAGAGAGTTACCATCACAGCTAACACTGATCCAGTAAATACTTATCTTTATATCAAGGGTACGGTCTATAAGCCAGATGCTGCTGAAATGTAAGAAATACGCTATTCTTAAGGATTAATAGCAAAAGTCTCGACCGTGAGTACGGTCGAGACTTTTTTTATGCCTGTAAATGTAGTTGAGAGTTTACGAGTAATGAGTTGCGAATTTTCAACTTGGCGATCTCTATGTTTTTGAGTAGTAAAGAACTGATCAATTAAAATTCGATTTTCTCTCGCCGAGCCGAACAAAGAGCTTTGAAGTTGAAATTTTCTTACTTCCCAACCAACTTTCAACTTTTAATTGACTCGCCACTAATTACATGGTACTCGTAAACTCGAAACTCGAGTTCACTCAACATACTCCTTTCTTAACACAAGTGCATACATCTTATTGCCGATATCAAGATAGCCGTGCTCATAACAGAACTTATAGACCTTGCCGCCTTTAGTCTTGTACTCGTTAGTGTAATAGCTAAACTTAAATCCTTCTTCTAATAGACGATCTCTGTGGACTTTACTTGTGCCATTAGGATTAAGACTCTCCAGAATGCGTCGGTTTTTCTTGAGGATTCTGTTGATGCGATTGACGAATTTGTTAGCATCTCTGTTTAGCTCATTGTTGTAGGTTGATCGACAGTTGTCTCCACAAAACTTCTTATCCCGACGCCCCATCAGGTCTCTTTCGCAACATAGACACTTGGATTTAGCCTCGCTCATGATGACTAAGTTAGGGTTTTCTTAATACATGCTAATGGGCAACTTCCTTGCTAAAGTCTCGGTTATTAATACAGCATAAAGAATAAATATGAGATATCTTATAACCCTAATAGTATTGTCAAGTATCACCCTGACACCTTCATATGGCCAGTTCGGGAAGTTGCTCAAAAAAGTTGAAGACGCAGTAGGTATCGGTGCTGACTCAGGTAATATAGGTGCTGGACTCAAAGAAGCCCTCGAAGTCGGTG
>CAZAXY010000079.1:0-17608 GCA_964489125.1 uncultured Saprospiraceae bacterium | reverse complement strand
GATGTATGAGAAGCATCCCACCCCTTATAGTGGTATAGCTGGATTTATTCAGCGACTTTCAGAAGTGCATAGAGAGGAGCATCTAAGAACTCCCCATTCTTATATACGTACTTTCTGCTGATACCCTCTTTGATGAATCCATTTTTGATCAGAACTTTTTCAGATGCAGGATTATTAGAGTACACATGCGCTTGCAACCTAACAAATGAAGTATGCTCGAAGTAGTGCGCCACTAATAATGCCAAGGCTTTACTGGCAATACCTCGACCCCAGGCGTCGACGCCGAGCCAATAGCCGATCTCTGCAGTATAGCGATGTACATCTATCAGGGCATTGCCGCCACAAACCCCTACTAATACGTCGCCTTCGAATATACCGAGGTTTAAGATAGGCTCTTGCTCTGAGACGAATGAGATATATCCCTCAGCATCTGATTGACTATATGGATGTGGAAAGTAATCTCGCAATTTATCTGCGATACGTTTATCATTAGCGATCTCGGCAAGGCGAGGAATATCTGATACACCTAGTGGCTGAAGTGTTATGTTATTACTCATTCATCAGAAAGGTATGAAATCGCTCAATAACTTTGCGAAATCTGGCGCTACGGCGCTACGAAGTAATCAAAATGGTCTACCTGGATCAATAGCCTGTTATCGCCTGATTCCTGACGCCTATTCTTCAGCCAATCATTGAAGTATTCTGGTCGTCCAGGCATCTCATTAATAGCGATTTCCATGTACTCGAGGATGAATCCGTGCATGGCTTGCGCTTGAGGATCTAAGTGCCATATACTGTTGCCTTCAGTGTAGTTTGCCCCGTTATCTGAGTAGTATTTCTTGATATCTCGATGGCAGTTGGGGCCCATCCCGATGCCGAAGTGTTGTGAGCGTAACATATGACCATGGTATAGCTCGATGCACGTATCGTCACCTTCCAAAACAGGATTAAATGACATCCCCGTGTAATTCAATACGGACAGTATTGCGCAATTATGCCCGCGTACGATCTGATCAAACTTGGCATACTGATCTATCGAGAATAAATCAAATATTGCCGAGGCGGTTACCAAGTCGATGCTCAGATCCCTTAGATAGGTATCAATATTGAGTAGGGAGTCATTAAGTGTAGTAAGGGTAATGGTTCTGCTATCCGTACTAAAGGTCGTCTTGTTATCTAAAGTCTCAATCTGAAAACCCTCGACAGCGAGCTCTTTGCAAATCCGCTTTACACTATGGTCGATGAGCTTAGCATCTTGCTCTAAGAATGTCCAGTTCTGGTCGTTTTCTATTCTGGCGTAAAGGGCTAAAAAAGTAGAGCCCGTACCAGATCCGACATCCATAATATTGATGGCATCTTGCTTGTCAAAATAGCTGAAACATGCTTGTTCAACCGACTTGTTCCGAGCACTTACATCATGTACGAATCGCTCATCTAACCAACTACTAAATTCCATATCGTCTTTTTATTTCAGGGATTTTTATAGAGAATGCACTTGAAAAGGTGCCAGTTTCAATTGATTTTGCTCAGCTATGATATCTGGTTTAACACAGAGAAAATCATTCTTAAAACGAAATAAACTATAGTATCTACTAAGTGATGATTTTAACTCGTGGATTTCCTGGTCTGCAAGATTCAATACTTCGACGAGGATAATATGAGGCCTAAGATCCTCGAGATTAAGTTGTGACAAGATCTTCCAATCATAACCCTCCGCATCAATAATCAAGACATGTATATCATCGATATCATGTTTAGAGAGTAAGGCATTTAAGTTCATACAGGGGACTTCGATTTCTTCGATGTATTCGTCTACTACACCTTGTGACAGCGATAGGACATGCTCCTTAGAGAATGAACTGATCTGACTGTAATTTTCTGGAACTTCAGAGAATGCTGACTCTGGAATATAATAGAACGGTATGGCTCCAGTAGAATCAGCTATTGCTGCCATCTCAAACTTAAATCTCTCATGATTGCCATAATTGGCCTTTAACCTTTCGAAGAGATAGGGTATAGGCTCCACGAATAAACATTGCCAATGACGATTTCTGTTTATTGCTTTATAGATGGGATCATCGGTTTTACCATCATGAGCGCCAATCTGCACAATGTAAGAATCACAGTCTCTGGAGAGCTGTTCAATCCAATATTTAGTGGATTGGTAGTTAGCAGGATAGACTAAGCGACGTAGCCACTCCACAAGATCTCTGGTTAGTGGCTGGCGATCCAAGTATGCTATAAGTTGATTCATTTGTTCGACGGTGTTGATGGGTTTGAAAATGTATGTTGAGATTCTTTCTCAAATACCAAAAAGCAATATTTAATCAATCCTCTTTTTGTCGCTCGTTGTAAGGCATCTCCGCCCCGTAGACTTTCCCAATAAACTGATTTAATGGGCAGCTTATCATACATATAGGTGAACATACCTATAAGTCGATCTCTATTTGAGTATGTATTGAGGTATGGTGTCAGATCCATCTGAGTCACTAATCGCAGCCCTTCTTTATGGGCCATCTTAATCAATTCATCTGGAGTATGCAGATTACCGATATGCCATCCCTCCCTAAAGTCTTGGACAAGTCGAGCATCTCGATCAGACATATTATGACTTACTATCATGTCATCACATAGGCAGTATCTACCACCACTTTTTAGTGTTTGGGAGACTTGTTGGAGCAACTTGTGAGGTTGATCGGAGTGAACGAAAGACTCGATCTGATAAATGAGATGTTTCGACTCAAATCGATTGAGATTATGGAAATCTCCCTGATAGATTATTAGTTTATCTCGATTTGCCGATTGATGGAGTAATTGATTTCCTATCTCAGTTTGCCTATTGGATATAGTCAGTCCATCTATGGTGGCTGCACTAGTAGAATGTCTTGCGAGGTATGACATGGTAGCCCCGACACCACAGCCGAGATCAAGGATGTCTATTGACTCGAGGTCTAATTGTGTTACTTGTTCACTGATCAGCTTATTGACATAATTGATAGCTTCCTCATTATTACTGATGCCTGGCCCCCATACGAGTCGATGTATATTTTGTGCCTCTTTTGACTGCCCCAATTTGAGAAACCAAGAGGTATTGTTATCATAATATTCTTCTACTGTAGCCATAGACTAAATTCAATATCACTTTAGTTAGCGCACTTCAATCCTGTATTGATCAACAAGTTGCTTATTGTATTTCATATAGATAGCGTCCAAATCCTTCCTAATTGACTCCGATACGCTAATCGATGAATTGTTCTGATTGAATTGCTGCTGCAGAATATTACTAAAATCATGCGAAGACAGCCCAAGCCAAGAGACAAGGGTGTTAAGGACTTCTTCACTACCATTACCCTGCAATTGCCTAGATGGAATAACCTTAAGCCCGTTGCCAAATGACTGCTGCCAGTTAGCGAGATATCGACTATAAAACCCCTGCTCTAATATCCTGGTCGACTGCTTGTTGTTGAGTTTGTTGATTTCATCCTCGACGAACTCTGCTAAGCTTCCAACGTCATTACCAGCACGACCGGACTCATCAAATCTCTTGAGCATCTGATAGTGTGAGATAAACCTGTCTGTGGGATTTCGTACCAATGCGATAACCTTTACTTTCGGCAAGATCCGTTTGACAATCTTAGGGTTAGCACGTACCATCGTGGTTGCTGTAGCCTCACCAGTGATGTAGTCCACATCTGAGCGGATTACCTTTTCAAATTTAGATTCTGACAGTGTTCCATCACTCTCCAATTCGATCCAATCGCCGATGGCTTTGTCTTTATTAAGGTCTGGAAATTTATTGATATAAGATCTATATTTCTTAAGTAAAACGAGAGGGTTAGTGAAGTTGAAGTATCCCGGTTCTTTTACTCTACAGGGCAACACTTGTGGATGATCATTGAGATATCGATACAGTGACGAACTGGCGCACTTGACCCCTCCAATAATTAAGAATGATGGCTTCAATATTCTCTTTGTTTTCATCACAGCCATAATTTTATAAGGAATGAGTTGTATAAATAGTCTCAACCATCTTTCGGGCGCTTAAACCCCAATCAAATTCCTTCAACTGATCTGTGTCAAATTGATAGTTTCCCTTTTGATAAATGGCATTAAGAATGGCTTGCGCCATGGCTTCGCTGTCATATGGTGGTATAAGATGTCCATTAACCCCACTTTGGATCACTTCCGATAAACCTCCGACATCAAAGGCTACAACGGGAGTCATATTGGCAACTGCATCGACCACTGACAAAGAGAGATTTTCCATTATCGAAGTATGTAGCAAGAGATCGTAGTTGCCATAATTCAATTCTTGGACATAGCCCTTATGATCGATGATCGGATAGGACATAATCTCATCGTAGAGATTAGCGTCTTCTATGTTACCATATAGATCAATCTTCAGAGACAAGTTCTCTTGACTTAGCAAGTGCAGAACCTTCAGCAGATGATGGCATTTTCTATAGCTGATATTGCCCGCCATCAAGATGCGATACGGTGTGCTTTCGTGCTGTACCACTGGTGATGAGAGCTGTGTGATTCCATTGCGGATCAATTGCAGTTGATCAGTGCTCTCCTCGATAAAGGCTCTCTTATACTCAGATACGGTGAATACCATTTTGGCATGCTTAAATATATGCCGATAACGATCAATGATATCACGACCCGCTTCACGATCCTCAACATGCTCCAGCATATCAGGCCAGTTGTCATGATAACTGAAGTAAAATGGTAGTCTGTAATCAGCAATGTAATGACACTTATGAAAGTCGCCATAGAGCACTGTGGGTTCACTAATGGTACTCAGATAGTCAAGCACTTCCTGTTTATGGGTGATAAGGACAATGTTGACCTTATTAGATAGGGCTCCATCATGTTGCTCACACAAGATTGTGATGCGATTGAAGCTATTGATCATGTGCTCGATTAACTTACAGGTCGCTAAGGAGCCTCCAGAATAAGATACGCCAAAGTTCTCTGAGATCACGACAAGATCCAATGCGCTGTTATGTCTACTATATCCCTTCATGTTATGGGATGCTTATTATCTAACCAGAGGTAATAGTATGATATCAAAAATGAAATTACAATGAGTATGGAACTAACCATGAGAACGATCTGCTGCAACTCACTCTGATATGCAATAGACCATAGCAAGCTCAGATAAAACAGACCAGCTACATAGCTGGCGATCTTATTACTCCGTTCTTTTTGGACTGTAGGATTAATGATCCTCAGGATGATGATATAGCTATAGCGCATCAAGCCTGGAATAATAAGCCATAGGGGCATACTATGGTGGATGATGAGGTATACACAACAGAATAAAACAAATAGCGAATCTACCTCGACATCGAATGCGCGTCCCCAAAGGGATTCTTGCTTAAACCTACGGGCTAGGTGTCCATCAACTCTATCAAGTGCTACGATGAGGATCAATGCACTTATAAGGAGTGTGGTGTGAAGGGATGGCCAAATAGCGATAAGCAGCACTAGCAGAAACAGTCTGATTGCAGTTACCCAGTTGGCATAGGTCTTGAAGGGTAAGAACGTATGCTTAGGCTCCTTATTTAGAGTGATGAAATATATAAAAGAGACCAGAGCTAAGGCAAAGAGGCTGAGCGTATTCCCTAAGTTTAGTGATACTATTGCTCCAGCTACAATCATCAATGCATGGACGACATCCCATCCAGAATCCTCGAGAAACAGATTGTTGAATTCCTTTACTTGAACCATTCCTCCAAGTCTAAGCCAAAAGGGAAAGCCTCATATTCACGCCCACCGTCAGCATAACAGCGTGACATCGCAATCATAAGATGAGAGAAAAATCCAGCATGAGTGAATTCAAACTCGCCCGGTTGTATACCGGTCATGTTCGGCTGAAAGCCAAATAATAAAAACTGATCTATCAATTTTTTGTCTCTGCTGATGACATGTATAGGTGTATCCCAACCGATCTCCTTTTTAGTAATTAGACCAGGTTGATGATCTCCAAAAAGTATATAGATCGTATCCTTATCTTCCTTAGAGTTGATATAATCCGTCACCGCATTGAGCTGATACTGTACCGCTTGTGAGTATCGCTCTTTCACACCGAGTCTTGGATCTACTTCATTATCTGCAGTGTACTGCGCATCTTCTAGTGGATGATCTACTATAGTCTTAGGGCTATGAAATGGTGTGTGACTGTTAAGCGTGCTGAAGAACATAAAGTAAGGCCCCAATTGCTCCTTAGTTATAATATCTGAGATGCGATAAAAAGAATATTGATCGGGAGGCACGCTGCCTACGCCAAGAAATTTGAATCGATGGCCCTTGTAGTCCATGTACTCTGCATCTATGAGTTTGTCATATTGATAGTGCTTGTGTACGGACGTCCAGTCTATCTCATCGCGATAACCGCCAATGGCATTAGCGAGGATATTGGTATAGCCTTCCTTAGCGGTGAAGTGGAATAGCGATCGATAATCATCAAAGTTGGATTCGGTCTTAAAAAAGAGATTATAAAGATGAATGTTCTCGATGTTGATCCCATAGCACATGCTTGCATGACTGAGCCAACTACCCCCAGCAAATGCAGGTGGGATTGAGTAAGTCGACGCCACATGGTAACCCTGCTGTTTGAGTTCTTTTAATTTGAGTTCAGCCAGCGGGATGAATGTTGGTTTTAGCTCTTCATCTTCAAATACAACAGAGCCGTAAGACTCCACACTGATCATCTCGATATTAGGGGTATGCTTCAGTTTTAAGTCTTCATATTGATCAAATGCTGAGAAGAATGCAGAGGGCTTCTCTAGTACGGCGCTATATTTTAATGTGCGTGTATAGTTAATACCTAAGTATAAAAACGGACTCAACACGGTACGTTGATGCCACATATTGTACTCCATGCCTGGCTTAAACAAGCCTAATGCAGCCAGACTTATTAATCCTCCGCCAAGGAGATACCCATTGGGCTCTAGGCTCATCAGATAGGCACTGAGCAAATACATGCCGCATATCATTAGGCATACTATCAGAAATAATCCTAAGAATAAGAGATATTTCCAGGATTTGAGAATAGTCAACCCTGTTCTCATAAACTTCAGATCGGCGATAATAATAGGTGTGTGCTCAAAAAAATAAAGCATCACTCCTGAATAGATGATGATGATCCAGGTAACGACAGCTAATACAGCAAGTACAGTCGCTGCCAGGGGACTTTTGAAGCCTATTAGCATAAATGCCAAAAGCAGTACGGCATAATCCATGTTGATCCTAAAGGGATCACTAGAAAACTTAATAAAAGGCATTTTCAATTTCTGCTTAGTAGTGGTGGTCGTATCTACCAGAAAGTGGAAGGGGCTAGGCTGATTCCGAACATTGAGTAGATAGAATGGTAAGAAGAATACCACGTTAATCACGCCTAACAATATTATAAATTCAACTGTACCACTCATGATGCACTGATGCTATATGGATGCTTATCCTTCGTAACTCGCCCAAGCATCGTGGGTTTCCCCAAGCTCGATGCTAATACGACCATTGAAAAAGCCAGAAACTTCTTCTTTTATCTGGTCATGTATATGTCGCGCCACGAACTCTGTCGTAGTGAGATGGCCTTTGAAGATCTCTAGCTCATCGAGATTCTGATATTTCAGAGGCTCCAGGATTTTAGCGGTGATATCGTGAGCCTTGCCTATATCGATCACAACATTATGCTCATCCAATTCCTCACTCTTGAATATTACATTTACTACATAGGTTGCGCCATGCAGATTTTGAGCGGGGCCAAAGAATGGATGCGGTAGAGAGTGTGCGATCATGATCGACTTTCTAATCTTTACGCTGTACATATCAATTGTATTTTATTATCCAAATGAGTCCATTTGGGAGCTTGTTTTTTCTTAAGTCGTTATAGAATGCAGGACTATTTTCAAACAGCACAAAATCCGCTATAAGCTTGTCAAACGACTCATCCAATAGGACTGCTTCTGCGAGCTGTTTACGACTTAGATAAGTAGTATTTACTGGAGCCATTGGTGAGATCTTCGATACTTGACTGCTAATTAGCTTGAGTCTCTTATAATGAAAATCTTCTCCAAGGCTTAGATTAATCTTGGTGGAACCATACCAACTCAATTCAACCACTCGACCTTCTGGATTGAGATGGTCGATGCAATATTGCAGACCTTTTCCACTGGCAGAAGTATTAAATATAACGTCATAATTGGTTTGCTCTGTCACGTCAGTCACCTTAAAGCCCAGCTGCTCAGCTTTCTCTTGTCGCCACGTGTTCGACTCAATGACCGATACTTCTTTAAAACCAAAGTGCTGCAGTGTTAATGATAATAGAGAACCGATATTTCCATATCCACAAATGGCTATGTCAGGATCTTCTTTCAGGTCTGCATCCCATATAGCGTTAATAGTAGTTTCTATATTACTGATTAATGTGGCCCGATAAGCAGGTATTGCTTGCGATAGTGGGTAGGTATCTTTTGAATCTACTATTATAGTTTTTTGATGTGGATGCATGACGTGATAGTACTGGTCATCTTGAGACCCAATACTCGAATAGCCATATTTTATAGGAAATGTGAACTCTCCTTCCATATATGGGACGCTCATTACACTATAAAGTGAAGCTGGAACCTTGCCAGTGCTGACTAACCTTTCTGTTCCTGTTGATATCAATGAATAGTCAGAGCGGAGCATTAATTGATTTTCACCACTTTTTTCAGGTATATCGATGCTGATTAGTTCAGACTTATGTTCATTTATATGCCATAAGGAAGGAGTAATCATGCCGGTCGGGCAGTAATCATCTGGGTATCGCCTATGGAATGCCAGACATGGTTAGAAAGATTTTGCCCATCTCCAATGCAGTTGACATCAGTAAGGTTTATACAGCTCTTTCCACTGCCCAATATAAGCGGAGCCATATGAAACTGTACGATGTCAATAGATTTGTTTCGTAGGAATGTACTTGCCGTTTGAGGCCCTCCTTCAATAAGGATAGATTTGATGCCTTCACCTTTTAGTTGATTCAGAAGATGCACAATCTTCTGAGCTTCACTTGACCCATCATAATAGAGGATCTTCGTAAAGGCCTCATGGCTTGCGATCTTTTGATATTGCTTATCTCTAAGCAAGAATGTTTTAGTCTTAGGTGTTTGAGGTAATGAATCAAAATCCTCAGTGTGATTGCTTAATATCAACCTAATTGGGCTATTGCCTTTTACATGCCTAACCGTTAGGGTAGGGTTGTCTTTAAGTACTGTCTTTGCACCAACCATGATGGCATCTACTAGTGCTCGTAGTCGATGAGCATGCACTAAGTTTTCATCGTTACCAATCCATTTAGAGTCTCCATCGAGAGTAGCTACCTTTCCGTCTATGCTGCAGGCCATATGGAGAAAGATAAATGGGACTTCTTGAGCCAATAAATCAATCAGACAAAGTGGCCAGTAAAGAGCCAAAAACTTCGCCTCCATCGGTTTTATGCTATCCTTAACATACATTAAACAATTGTCGAAGGGTAACTTTTGAATATGCCATTCCTTACCCAATGCAATTTTAGTGTCATTTGAAGTAATAATGGCGCTCGATTCAATAGTGTGAAGCTCCTTCAGGTCATAACATAACTTAAATTCGCCTTCATAATAGCTGCACGCTATCACGGAATTTGGACTGTTTTTTAGACGCTCTCTCAGGGCTAGAAGTCCCTCCCAGAGTTGGTCGATGGTTTTCATACTTGCTCTAATAAGTGTCCAAAAACCTCTTTCTTAGTATGTAGATACTTGTAATTGGTTTCATTTGGTGTGATCTCCAATGGAATTCTATCAATCACGTTGATATTACTTTCAGCAAATGCCGAAATCTTTTCTGGATTGTTGGTCAAGAGATTGATCTTGTCTATACCATACGAATTTAATATTTGGATGGCGACATCGTAGTTTCTTTCATCTAACCCAAATCCAAGGTGTTCATTGGCTTGTGCGGTATCCAAGCCTTTGTCTTGCTCTACATAAGCCTTTAGCTTATTGATGATTCCGATTCCTCTTCCTTCCTGTCGGAGATAAATTACCATGCCTTCATGTGCTTGTATATACTCCAAAGAAGCTTGTAGTTGCTCTCCACATTCACAACGCTGAGATCCAAATAAATCACCCGTTATACACTCTGAGTGTATACGCACATTGGCGACATTCCAACTGTCTATATCTCCATGACTTAATACCAAGTGAGGCATCCTGTCATTTTGATCACTTGAGAATGTAGACATTAGAAAATTGCCATGCTTAGTGGGAATAACCACTTTGCTCTGCTCTTTCTGTTTGTTACGTATCATATTAGACCTCATTACTACCAACATAATCTTCGGATGTATTTTTAATATTACGTCATCAACCCGCTTAAAGGTTGCTTCTAAAGAATATTAAAATAATCTCGAGAGTATTATCTTTTAGTTGTAGCATCTTAAGTGACAATGTTGCTTGTCCAGTTTTGCTTACTACAAAATTAAGAATATTATATCGTCGAGCTCTTTATTACGCCCTTGTTTGAGATCAAATTGAAACGACTTATTATGGATTAATTTGAGTAATCAGTTTCAACAATCCCTCCAACACCGAAAGTGTAGTGCCAGCTCTCGATTGATGACGACTATTTCTCACAGTTTCTATATAGCTCAAGTCTTTATCACTCAAGTTGCGTCCCGAACTCAATGCGGCATACATTTTAGAAAGATCTGACAAGACCAACGCATGATACTCTATGCCACTTAGGTCTGGATGATCGATAATAAGGGATTTCAGTTGGTCATACATACTGGACCAGTCTGCTATATATCTGATAATCTTGGACCTGTTAGTATCCGTAGGATTATGGAGGTGTTGATCAACGAGCTTATTGAATTCATAACCGTCAAGCGATTCGGCCTGGACAATATCCGCCACCCGGGTCATAGGAGTCTGAATGGTATGATTAGGATGCGCTTGCCAACGATTGTAATATTTTACCTCTTCTAATAGGTTTAGGAAGGCAAATAAACTGCGGAGTTGATCGGGGTCATTAGTCCATTTAGAGATGGTTGCTAATACATTGTCGTCGTCAATGGCATGTATCTCACTAAGGATTGCGGTGGTATGTGCGACTCTTCTATACAGATCTTCAGTGTCAGTAGTATGGTCCTTAGGACTCCACAATTTTTCAGCAACCGCCAGGGTGCGGGGCCATATTCTTGAGTTGATATTAGTCTCATCAACCCACTCCGACCACATAGCAGCTTCGCCTCCAAGTATCATATCAAGTTGATCTGATCTTGGTTGCGGCGGTTTATGAAACTTTGGTAAGACCATGCCATCGACCATATCATGTCCACCAACCTTAGAACCCGTTACAGGTATGCCAACGAATGAGAGGTTGATCGATCCATTTAGTTGGTTATCAGAGGCCATAAGTTGAACATTGAGCGGTCCCGCAGCATTAGTAAATGAGAAGTTCATGGCATTATCTTCCCAGTTGATATCATTGATAATGTGTTGCTGACTCATCAGATTGAGGATTCCTCTTGAATTCTCCTTTGAACCGAATAGAAACATCATACTTCCCTGATTGACAAGATGACTTTGGGAGCTCAATTCATAGGCGCTCCAATTGTCTCGGTCGATCTCTATATTCATATAATCGGGTTGATCAGATGGATCTATCTCGTATAATTCTGACATGGGCAATTTGTGATCGAGATACCAGCCATGAGAGCGTATAGCGGGACTGTTGAGAGAGATGGCGTTATACATTGCATCTTTGCTGCGCCATGCCTGTATAGTCGTGCCTGTCTTAGCAAGTTCTGGACGTATTGCTTCATCCCAGGCAATCATTTTTTTCTTTGCACGGAACATGATATCAGATAAGCGCAAATTGAAGTAAGTCTGTAAGTCACTATAGGAGTTGAGCCCTTTGTCTTCCATAAACTGATTGATTTCCTCACTTCGTTGCCATTCTGTCGGAACCACCTCATCGCTCCCTATATGCACATATCGATCAGGAAATAGCCCTGTCATCTCCTTAATAAATGATGCCAGAAATAAGTAGACATCCTGATTGGTAGGATCTATCGCATCAGAGAATACTCCATATCTTTCTTGTAGCTCGTATGTATCTAAAACACCATATTTTGGATAAGCCGTGAGCCATCCAGAGGCATGACCAGGCATGTCAAACTCCGGTACTATTCTGATGCCTCTATCGGCGGCGTATTGGATAAGCTCTTTCATTTCGCCCTGGGTATAATACTGGCCGCCAGATGCCAACTCATGCAGCTTGGGAAAAGTCTTGGACTCTATTCTAAACCCTTGATTGTCCGTAAGATGAAGGTGAAGCACGTTCATCTTTGCAATAGACATGGCATCGATGTTTTTGTAAAGTATTTCTATGGGCATGAAGTGTCGACTAACATCGATCATCAATCCTCTCCAACTGTATAGAGGCTCATCATAGATACTTGTATGTGGAATCGTATAATTGTTGTTTTGGTTAGTTATAAGTTGTCTAAGTGTCTGGAGTCCCCGCTCGATCCCGATACCGGTTGCCGCGGTCAGGGTGATGTCATACTCATCGATTACGAGGGAATAAGATTCGTCCATATTGAGGTGGGGTACATCTGGAGCACTGCCTTCTGCCGCTAAGGTTATCGTCCAGGTTTTCTCACCTCTTTTTAAGAGGAGATTGTCAAACCAGCTGGATGCGGTATTGAAAGCTTGTTTGGAGACTTTGTCCGTGGCGCCTTCAAACACCCAGTTTATAGGTTCAGACAGGGTGTAAGATTCGTCTGTTAAGTCGACATGATAGGGGAGTGGAACTATCGACAATTGACGGCGATCTTCAGCTGAAAGGAGAGCAGTATATGACCGAGTAGATTGATCCGATTTACATGCTACAAAGGTGGCGATGCATAGATAGAACAGAATTTTTTGCTGCATACAATTGGTATTCTCTTGTTAGGCCAGTAAGGTACATAATGCATATAGATTTCTTTAATAAGAATTTTTATTTGTGATTTTATACGCTTACGGTAGACATTTTCACCTACTCGCTTTAAGGTATTTTAGGTGATAAGAGCGATTTTACGGGACTTATATACTCGCATGGCATGGTAGATGAAGTAATTTTATGATATCGAATAAACTGCAAATTCCATGAATAATAAGTTTTATAAACTACTTACTGTAGCGATGATGATTTGTTTGTCACATGCTGCTCACACAGAGACTTTTACTGTAACAAATCTTAATGATGCCGGACCGGGGTCTTTACGACAGGCCATGCTCGATGCATCTGTTACTCAAGAGAATGATGTAATAAATGTCATGGTAAGTGGCTTGCTCGATCTTGTTACTGCAGAAGTTCCAGATATTAACGTCTTACCTCGCTTGACTGGAGTGACACTGAATGGAGATGCCGATGGAGACGGTGAGCCGATCATACTTGTGATGACCGAAGCTGTTAATGGCAGATTTTTTCAAATAACTGATGCTATTATTAATGATGTTGTTTTCGACGGAGGTAGAGCTTTTCTTTCCGGTGGAGCAATATTTGCCACTGGGACAAATGAATTTAACAGATGCCTGTTGATCAATGGAATAGCTGGGGTTAGTGCTGGACTTGAGAATGGAATTGGTGGAGGCATCAGGGTGAATTCCGGTACTACAACGATGACTGATTGCACCATGAGAAATAATACAGCAGGACGTGGAGCTGCGGTGTCAATATTTCGCAATGGAACGCTAACATTAGTGAACTGTACAATGGCTGATAATATAGTTTATCCTAATAATTTTGGTCAGGAATCTACTATATGGTTGGATGGGACACTTAATATGACCAACTGTATTATAGCTGATACATCACCTGATGGAACTAATGATATATATGATAGCGGAAATACCATTAATATAAATGAGAACAATCTCGTCGAAAATTTTGTCTGCGCTATTCCGGCTAATTGTGGAGATGAGACCTTCGCAAGTATGGAAGATCCTATGTTGATGCCGACATCAGATGATCCCTATTTTGTATTTATGCTATCACCAGACTCGCCCATAGCTAATAGTGGTATCGGTGCTTCTATGATGCCAGGCGGAGATGCTATACCTAATGTTGCAGTGCAAGCGGATATCGAGACGATTCCAACATTAGGAGAGTGGGGTATCATTATTTTGGGATTGCTTATGATGATTGTATCTCTTGTGACTGCTAAATCTTCGAGGAGAGTTGCCTCTCACTAGATAATAACAATTAGTGTTTTTGGACTTGAGCTTTCCATCTGTAAAATACGATAGGGTCTTCTCAGCAGCGTTTACCTATGGAGAGGTATAGTCTGGTGGGGTAGAATTAAGTGCTATTTTTTAATTGACAATTACTCATCTTGCTGCGGTTCTAAAACTTATAGCTTTTTCCTGTGGCGACATCAGTAATTGAGGCCTTGATAAATTCAAACCTTCTTCAATTTTATGATTATACGCGATTGAAATTATCAATTATTTGCAAGGGGAGGTTTTTGACCAAACTGATCTTACAGATAGTGCGAACGACCCGAAAGCTTGAAATTAATATAGTTGCAGTACAGTGATGCTACTAAACTTCATCGTTGCCACCAGTATAGATAATATCTCCATTGTTGATGAGTGTATTGTTCTGAGCTTTTTACTACCTTAATCGCTAATAATAATCCTACTATTATGGCAACATATAAGCTTACAGTCAATGGAGTGGAACATCAAGTAGATGTAGACTCAGATACACCTATATTATGGGTTCTCCGTGATACACTTAATTTAGTCGGTACGAAGTTCGGGTGCGGTATCGCTCAATGCGGAGCTTGCACCATACACTTAGATGGTAAGGCGGCACGATCATGTTCACTTGCAATAGGCGCTGCCGAAGGGAAAGAAATAACAACTATAGAAGGCTTATCAGAAGATGGCTCGCATCCAGTGCAGCAAGCATGGATAGAACACGATGTACCACAATGTGGATACTGTCAGGCAGGTCAGATTATGGCGGCTTCGGCATTTTTGTCAGAAAATAAGAATCCTTCGGATTCAGAGATCACAGAAGCCATGCACGGAAATATCTGTAGATGCGGAACATATACACGTATCCGTGCTGCCGTGAAATCCGCAGCTAAGAATTCATAACATCAACTTCTTCTAAACCGTAGATCATGACTAAAAATATAGATACTAATAGACGTTCATTCATCAAGGTGAGCGCTGTAGCTGGAGGAGGAATGGTGTTAGGATTCAACTTCTTCGCCTGTCGGGAGGAAGCTAAGATTCCTGAATTTATCGCACCAGCACTGGAGAATCCAAGCTCTTGGACAGAGATGAATGGCTTTCTGAGTATTGGGGATAATGGAGTGGTGACTATCATGTCGCCTAACCCAGAGATCGGACAGAATGTAAAAACTTCGATGCCCATGATCGTAGCCGATGAGCTCGATGTTGCCTGGGATCAAGTCATCGTGGAGCAAGCACCCCTCGATGCCGAAAATTTTCAACGGCAGATTGCTGGTGGCAGTCAATCGATCCGATTTGGCTGGGAGAGCTTAAGAAAAACTGGAGCCACCGCTCGGGCTATGCTAGTCGCAGCGGCAGCGGCTAAATGGGACGTTCCAGTCGAAGAAATTACTACAGCCAAGGGTATGATCTATCATAAAATCTCAGATCAGTCTATGGGCTATGGTGAGATTGCCACTGCGGCAGCGGGAATGGAAGTGCCAGAAGAGGTGACGCTCAAGGATCCGAAGGACTTTACCATCATCGGGCATAGCACTCGTAATGTAGATGGATTTAATATCGTACAAGGCAAGCCACTATTCGGTTTAGATGTCCAAGAAGATGGAATGAAAATCGCCATGATTGTTCATCCGCCAGCATTTGGTCAGAAGATCAAGTTAATGGACGATACCGCAGTTAAGAGTATGCCTGGCATCACCGATGTGATAAGAATTAACGTCGAGCCAGAAGGATGGAATCCTCAGTGGTCTGATGTCAATGCATATCCAGAGATTGCAGTTGTTGTAGGGGAATCTACATGGCAGGTTATGAAGGCCAAGAAAGCCCTTAAAATCGAGTGGGAGGAGGATACTCCCCTTGAGAGCACGACTGATCACGAGGCCCTATTGGATGACATGCTAGCTAATGGAGCGGTAGAAGTGGCGCGTAAGGATGGTGACCCTGAAGCTGCGTTCGCAGATGCAGATAAAATTATTGAGAAGACTTACTCGGCGCCATTCTTGGCTCATAATACTATGGAGCCGATGAACTTCTATGCCAATGTGACCGCAGATCGAGCTGAATTACTTGGCCCTATACAGACGCCTATTTTTCTTCAAGGCACACTTGCCGCTGTTCTCGGACTGCCTAAAGAGAATATTCATGTGATGATGACTCGTATGGGAGGGGGCTTTGGTCGCCGATTATATGGTCATTTCGGCACAGAGGCCGCTCTTATTTCTCAAGCCATTAAGTCACCTGTCAAGTTAGTATATACCCGTGAGGATGATATGACACAGGGCACTTATAGACCAACTTATAAGGTAATGTATAGAGCCGGTCTAGATGCCGAGGGAAATCTCACGGCTTTTCATATCAGAGGAGCGGGGCTCCCTGAGAGCCCGGTGTTCGCAGATCGCTATCCTGCTGGATCAGTAGATAACTACTTGGTTGAAAATATAAAAGGCAATACTAACATTTCTACAGGAGCTTGGAGAGCACCACGATCTAATTTTATTGCCATGGCGGAGCAATCCTTTCTTGATGAAGTAGCTGAAGCCGCTGGGAAGGATCCAGTTGACTTTAGATTGGAGCTATTTAAAAAGGCAGAAGAAAATCCTGTCGGAGAAAAGAATGATTATGACGCAGCCCGATATGCAGGAGTGCTCGAACTCGTCAAAGAGAAAGCAGGTTGGAACACTGACAATGGACTTCACCGAGGTGTAAGCGTCTACTACTGTCACAACTCATATGTTGCGCAAGTGCTTGATATAGCTCTTGAAGATGGACTCCCTAAGGTTAAGAAAGTCTACTGTGCAGTTGACTGTGGCATTGTCGTCAATCCAGAAGGCGCCATCAATCAAATTGAAGGAGGTATTGTTGATGGCATCGGACATGCGATGTTCAGTGAGTTGACCTTCGATAAGGGTAAACCCAATCAGGAGAACTTTCATCAGTATCGCTTGATTCGACAGGCTGAAGCACCAGAAGCTATAGAGGTATTTTTCGTGGATAATGGTGAGCACCCAACTGGATTGGGAGAACCATCACTTCCACCTATAGGTGCTGCACTAGCTAATGCATTATATAAAGCGACTGGTAAGCGATTTTATCATCAGCCGTTCTCTAATCAGATCGACTTGCTCGGATAAGATTGATTACATCGACATTGCATATATGGACTACTTAAATAGAAGAAACTGGCTTAGGACTGCGGGTTTAGCTGGCACGGCTATCGCTGCTGGTGGTTTTAAAGATTTAGTATCTGAAGCCAATGCGCCAATGTTTGAAGGCGCCGACGGTGACATCGTCAGACTCATGTCCAACGAGAATCCTTATGGTCCTCC
>CAZAXY010000078.1:0-18112 GCA_964489125.1 uncultured Saprospiraceae bacterium | reverse complement strand
GAAAAACGGGCCCGATCGAAATCGGACCCTTAATGGTTCTCATTTTGTGGTGTTAATTCTTTGATAATTCTATATCCCTTCGTCGTTCGAAATGATGATACTCCAGATGTAGTCCCAAATGTTCATGATACTTTTTTTTAGTGAAGAATTAGTTTGGTAGTACCAAACTATGTTATTGATACTCTAATAAGTTTGAAATATTGACTAATAAAAATACATTCAATTCTTACCTATAATTATATTTATATTTACTAACTTGTTGATATTCAATCATTAAACAATCTCGTTATTTAACCCATATCATGAAATACACTAACTTAATTAGAGTATTAAGAGAGGTTATTAAGGCTATAGAAGAGACCAAAGGCTATGATTATAGCTCTTGGAAGAAGTTTTCGGACAACTTGGATCAAGATCTTAGGCTAATGCTTGATCTGTTATTAGCATCTGATCTAAGTGATCATGAAGTATTCTCACGAATTAATCAGAGCACAGATCAAATAAAGAAAAACCGAAAATACAAGCTATTGAATATGTTATCCAACGTGTTGGTTGGGGGAACCAAAATATCGAGTAAGAATAAGTTAAGAAAAGATCGTTACCTAGTCCATATTCAGTTTCATTGCATGTCGATATTGTCTGATTTGAATTTAGAAGATTCTGCAATCTGGTTTGCCAACAAAAATATTAAAGAGGCTATAAGGTTGGATTTAACAATAATAACTCTGGATACAGCAAGATATCTCACTCGTTATTACAGTCGCAGGAAACTAGATCCAAAAGCAGCAGAAAAATTCATGCAAATTTCTTCTCTGTACAAGCTATTGTTAGATGCAGAATTAGAAATCGAACAACTATATAATCAAGTAGTTAAAAAGCAGGCTAATATAAATTCGATTAGAACCTCATTGAATACTATTTCGATTCCTCCATATAATCCTACGTATGGAGCACTATCCCAATTTTATATACGACATCATGGTTTGATTAGGATTTACAGAAGTGAAATTCAAGGCAAAACAGAAGAAGTTTTGAAACTGTCACACTATTACTATTCTCAGTTTGAGAAAAAGAGATACGATCATAAAATGCTAAAAGGTATATTTCTAATTAGAAAGGTCGATGCCCACCTCAAACTAAAACAGTATTTAGAAGCACAGCAAACCATAAAATTGCTTTTCACCAAAATCAATTCGTCAACAACGAATTGGTTCGATGCTTTAGACGTTCAAATACGATTATCTATTTCAATTGAAGACTATATTGAAGCCTTTGAACAAATCACACGCTTATTTAAGAGTAAGACATACTCAAGTATACCTAACACTAAAAAAGACTTGTACCAGCTTTATGCCCTGTATATCAATTTCTTAGTACGTACTGGACATATACAAAACGCTATACCTTGGAGCAAAAGAAAGACCACTGCCTATTTTAGATCTACCACGGTTTTTGACAGAGACACTCGAGGAGTTCGTGTAGCTATGATCATAGCAGAATTATTGTACAATATACTTGACCAGGACTATGATGCAATGGAGCGTAGGATACTCAGTTTAAAAGAGTACTGTAGTCGTTATCTCAAGAAGAATAATGAAAATTACAGAAGTAATTGTTTCATCAAGATGCTTTTAGAAATACCTAAATCAAATTATCATCCTGTAGCAGCAACAAGAAATGCAGCAAGATATCATCAGAAACTACTGAATCATCCTTTAGAAATAGCCATGCAGCCAAGGGAAGTAGAAATCGTTCCTTTTGAGCAACTATGGCATATCATCATACATTACCTGCGTAGTCCAAAGAGAAAGAGGAAAAACGCAATGGAACTCTCAGCGTTTGATTTATAAGTGTTTACGGGGGCTATGTAAGTTTCGCTGAGTAAATAGCTAGTTGAATGATTCAGGACTTCAAAAAGGAATTTGAGAAAAAACTCCCTCCTGAAGAAGATGTTATTAATCGCAATAAACGCATCAGTAGTATCTATGCCCAATACTACTTAGAAAATCAAGACATATTTAAATGGGCCGGAATGGCGGCTTTTGCCTCTAATCACATAGGCATCGGATTATTACCATATCATATAAAGGGTCCAGATTTGTTAGATCTTGAGAATTCGTGTCGATCCAGATGTTGGACAAATGACTTCAACTTACTGCGACATATTAATAATCGGATCTATGATGACATTACCTGGGCTCATCAAACCTATCTGGACGGCGGACTTGCCCAACTTACCAAATTAATGAAAGGCGACCCTCACTATGAATCAATGCTGACAGGATGGATAAAATTGGATGAGGCAATACATGCTCACAGTAGCAACGAAAATGATCGGAATAACAAGATCTGGAATGCTAACAAGATACTATTGAGACATGAACAGGAGATGGTAGTACAACCTATGTTTGATTAATTTGGGGCATTATTCAAACGCCTGATTACACTGTTTGCAACATTGGACTTCACACCTAATCAGGTTGATGCAAGCTTCAAGTACTTCTCGTCATTTGTCTTCTACATGTACAGTAAGCGGTTTAGTTTACTCAAAGAGACCTACTACATTCCTGATCTAACCAATTTTAATCAGAGATGGAGTTGGCTTGATGATACGGTCATTAACAAATGGAAAAAGAGCGAAAAGCATAATGTCAATATGCTAACAAGCTTGAGAGATATTCTTGATTGTAACGCATGTTAATTTCTGAATGGACCTACCTATCTTAATAGATCATATACAATACATCTTATTTTATTGAATACATTGGTATTTTTGTAATATGTCTAAACGTTTATTATTTCTTTTTTTGACAGTTTTAGTTATCTGTCTATCATCTATTACTATTGATGGTCAAGCTGAGCGTGTCAACCAACAAGATTATAAGATTCATATCCTTAGAGCTACGGAAGAAATGAACGTTGATGGAATATTGGATGAGGCAATCTGGTCTAAATCTGAAATTGCCACAGACTTTTGGATGTCAGAGCCTATCGATGGAGAAAAGGTTCCTGAAGAATACGATACTGAAGCCATGATTACATACGATGATCAATACATCTATGTAGCGGCTAAGTGCCACAGCCCTGATCCAGTCTTAATGACCACTCTAAAGAGAGACAATGGCGATATCTGGAGCGGCGATGTTTTCTATGTCAATATAGACCCACTCAATGAAACGACCAATGGATTTGTCTTCGTGACGAATACTGCGGGTGTGCAGTTTGAAGCGCTGTTGGGTGGAGGTTCATTCGTCAGAGGTGGCGGTGGGGGAGGAGGCAATTTCACTCAAGCTTGGGATCAGACATGGTTCTCTGAAGCAAAAATCTATGATAATTATTGGACTGTTGAGATAGCGATCCCATTCAAGTCATTGAGATATGCCGAAAAAGGAGAGTGGGGGATTAACTTCTCCAGAGGACTCAGCTCTCAAAATCAGTTTCACTCCTGGGTACCGATCCCCGTGCAGTTTATGACAGTAGATCTTGGACATACTGGTGCACTCATATGGGATGATGTCCCCAAAAAGTCCAAATCTAATATCTCAGTAATACCTTACGTGCTTGCGTCAACTAATAAGAATATTGAAAATGCAGAAGATGCCGTGAACAACATAAGAGTAGGCGGTGACGCAAAGATTGCTATTACTCCAAGTCTAAATCTTGATCTTACTATTAATCCTGATTTCTCACAGGTGGATGTCGACGAGCAAGTTACAAATCTAACTACCGTCAATATCCGATTTCCAGAGCGCAGATTGTTCTTTCTGGAAAACAGTGACATCTTTAGTGAGATCGGCATACCGCCAATGAGACCTTTCTTTTCTCGCAGAATAGGATTAGATGCTGATGGCGCTCCCATACCCATATCATATGGAGCCAGATTATCCGGCAATGTGAATAAGGATCTTCGCATAGGCGTCATGAATCTTCAAACCAGAGAAACAGATGAGTTCTCAGGCCAAAACTATTCTTCGTTTACGGTTAACCAACAAGTCTTTGACAGGTCTCAGCTCAAGGGATACTTCCACAATCGACAGAGCACTACAGAGGATAATGATCCATTAAATGACTTCAATCGGGTAGGTGGGGTGGAGTACACCTACCTCTCCAATGACAGTAAATGGAGAGGAATCGCTGGATTTGGTTTGTCTTGGACTCCTGAACTGACTGACGATAACTATTTCTATAATTTGGCTGTAGGTAGAGACACTCGGACATTCAGTTTCTATTCCAATATTGCAGGTGTCGGTAATAACTATAGATCTGATGTAGGCTTTATACCGAGACTCGATCACTTTGATGCGGAGTTAGATACTACTGTTCAGATTGGGTTTCACCACGGTTTTACAACGGCTACTTATCGACTATTTCCAGAAAACAGCAATACAATCAATACACATGTCATTAACGCACGAAATATTTTCAACTACACCAGAGACGGCTTAAATCTGATCCAGAACCAGACGATTTTGTCTTATCAAATCAACATGAATAATACAAGTAGTGTATCCGTTAATTTCAATCATGATCAACAAGGCTTGATACGTCCATTCACCTTCACTGAAAACCCATTGCCGACTGGACGGTATAATTTCAACTATGCAGAAGTCGGATATAACAGTGACCGTCGGAAGAACTTCAATTATGGTCTTAGTTTCTTAAATGGTGGATTCTATAATGGTAATAGGACAGAGTACTCCTTGAGATTAGCTTACAGAACTCAACCTTGGGGAAATTTTGGAGTAAACTTCGTCTACAATCAATTGAGCTTGCCTTCAGAGTTTGGCAATAGCGAATTTTATCTAATCAGTTCACGTATGGAAATCAATTTCTCCAGAAATCTATTCTGGACTACCTTTCTACAGTTCAATACACAACGAGACAACTTCAATGTAAATAGTCGTATCCAGTGGAGATTCAAGCCATTGAGTGACTTATTCATAGTCTACACGGATAACTATGCTACTGATATCTGGGGCCCGACTAACAGAGGTGTCGTACTGAAGATGAACTACTGGATAAATCTTTAGAATAGATTTAGTATGATGGATAGGGTACAATTGAATAATATACTTTTAGAAGCATATGACATTGAACGGGGTTCAGCGAAGATCATGCGCTCATTACATAGAATCAGAACTATCTATTTAACATAATATATATTATAGGCTACAAACCTATAAATCCTTGACACATCTGAATCCGGTATGATTCAAGCCAGTATCAATTGTACTGCCCATACGGCGCGCATTACGATATCCCGAGCAGTAGTCGTCATTGCATAGAAATGATCCCCCACGGATTACTTTTTCTTGTTGATATGGCATCTCAGGGTTATATCCTTTGTCGGGTACGAGATTCCCATGATCGTTTTTCTTTTTAGAATAAAACCTTACATCATACCAGTCAGCACACCATTCCCAGACATTTCCTGCCATGTCGTACAAGCCATATCCATTTGGCTGATAAGATCTCACAGGAGCTGTGCCTATATATCCGTCTTGAGCTGTATTAGACACAGGAAAGAGCCCCTGATAGAAGTTTGCCTTGGTTGATCCTGATTCGATAGATTCGTTGCCCCATGGATAAATCTTGTTTTCCAGGCCGCCACGAGCTGCCCATTCCCATTCTGATTCTGTAGGTAATCTTTTATTTGCCCAGTTCGCATAAGCTTGTGCATCTTCCCAAGAAATTTGTACCACTGGATGATCCATGATTTCTGCTATATCAGACTTGGGTCCATTAGGATGTCTCCAATTAGCACCAATTTGCCAGCGCCACCATTGACTCACATCATTATAATTCTTGATATGATGAGTTGGTGTGAACACTAGGGCTCCAGGTAACAATATGCTATCTGGTGGCTTAGGCGTATCAGGTGGCAGTTGCAATTTAAGCTCGTCCCAGTCAATCGCACGCTCCGCTACCGTGACATATCCTGATTCCTCCACAAATGATAAAAACTCACTATTGGTTACTTCTGTAATATCCATTAAGAATGCATCAATCGATACCCTGTGCTTGGGGAACTCATTACTACTAGCTTGTGCGTTATCTCCGCCCATATACAGTGTTCCAGCCGGTATATATACCATACCCACTTGTATGCTGTTATTTATATTCTCATCAGCTGTCTGATATCTACAGGAGAATAAGAAGCATATTGATCCAAGTATAATTAAAGCTTGAAAGCTCATGAGATTTAAAGTAACAATAATTTCTTTGGACACTACTACCCGATACTTGGGACTTATATATCACGTAATCAATCAATTATCAGGACAATATTTAACACTCTATTAAGCAATTATTGGTTGAATAACCAATTAATTGTTTAACTTTAAGAATATATTTGTTAAACAAAGCAACCAGTATCCATATATCAGCATAGTATAAATGTAACATCTACGACAACTACAAAAATAGATATTATGAAAGCAGAAATTCATAACCACACAGATTACTTAATGAGATTAGCATACTCATTTACCAATGACACTAATGATGCTAAAGATTTATTTCAAGAGACCATGCTTAAAGCGATATCTAAGTTTCATCAATTTAAGCCTGGAACTAATCTTAAAGCGTGGGTTACCACTATAATGCGTAATGCCTATATCAATCAATATCGCAAAAATAAAAGACGAAGAGCCTACTCCTTAGATGAGTATGATCGTGACACATATGCACCGACAGAAGATAACATGTCTGAATCTAATATGATGTCAGAAGAAATCATGAAGCAGTTAGAGACATTGCGTCCTAACTACAAATCACTACTTCATATGATCATGAATGGATATCAGTATGATCAGATTGCTGAGTACTATAAGTTGCCTTTAGGCACAGTTAAAAGTCGTATCCACCTTGCACGTAAGGAGTTATATATGAAACTTCAGCGGGCAGAAGTCCTAAATTAGGACCGAGAGATAGCCTCTGATCGACAATTAGACTTCCTGGAGCATTGCCTTTACTTGCTTCACAACATTAGCAGGAGTAAAACCAAACTTCTCATCAAGTACCGTATACGGTGCTGAGTAACCGAAATGGTCCAGACCCCATACTATGCCATTATGACCTACAAGGCCTTCTAAGTTGATTGGCAGCCCTGCAGTGAGTCCAAATTTTGGAACAGCGTCAGGTAAGATCTCTTGCTGATAGGTTTGATCTGTGGATCTAAACAGCCCTTCGCTTGGGACTGATACGACTCTTACCTTTATAGATTCTCTAAGTTCTTTAGCGGCTTCATATACTGTCGCAACCTCAGAACCATTCGCGACCAAAATAACGTCGGGATGAGGATCTGACTCATAAACTATGTACGCGCCCATGGCAGTTTTAGATGCATCTTCTTTGCGAGTAGTTGTATCAATCTCGGAGATATTTTGTCGGGAGAAAATCATTCCTGTTGGGCCATCATCATTGGTTATTGCTAATCTCCAAGCCTGTGTTGTTTCTGGTCCATCTGCTGGACGCAGGGCCAATAATGAATTATGTCCTTTATGATTCTTGAGTTTTTCCATGAGCCGCAGCTGTGCCTCTTGCTCCACTGGCTGATGTGTAGGGCCATCCTCCCCTACTCTAAAAGCATCATGTGTCCATAAGAAAATCACAGATTGTTCCATAAGCGCAGCAACTCTTATTGCTGGCTTCATATAATCGCTGAATGCAAAGAATGTCGCACATACTGGAATCACTCCACCATGCAATGCCATCCCTGTACATAATGCTGCCATAGTTAGTTCTGCTACACCAGCTTGCAGAAACGCACCACTGAAGTCTGCACGCTGAAATGCCGAGCTTTTCTTGAGGAAACCATCTGTCTTATCACTATTAGATAAGTCAGCTGAGGACACAATTAAATTCTTTACATGATCAGCCAGATATGCCAATACTCGTGAGGATGCATTTCTCGTGGCATCAACGGGTTTTTGTTCGATGGCATCCCAATCAATAAATGGTAGTTCCCCTTCTATGAATGATTCTAATTGGGCTGCTTTATCAGGATTCTTGGTTTTCCACTTCTTATATTTTTCTTTCTCTCTGTCAGCTTCCGCACTGCGCTTTTTCTTTACATCGGCATAGGTAGACTGCACTTCATCAAAAATCGCAAAGGGATTTGTTGGGTATCCGCCTAAGCCTTCAATAGTCTTTTCATAAGAAGCGTTGGACTTGCCGAGCGGCTTCCCATGAAGTTCGACTTCACCTTCGAAACTATTGCCAGCATCATCTACGACACCCTTACCCATGACCGTCTTTCCAATAATTAGTGTCGGCTTAGCAGTTTCATCAATTCCGGCTTGAATCGCTCCTCTAAGAGCGTCATGATCATTGCCATCAATCGTTACTACATGCCAATCCCACGCTTCGTATTTCTTAGCAGTATCTTCTCCTGTGACATCATCTACTATTGTTGAAAGTTGAATATCATTGGCATCATAAAACATGATGATATTACCCAAACCTAGGTGGCCAGCTATTCGACCACCACCTTGTGATATCTCTTCTTGTATACCTCCATCAGAGATATAGATATAGGTCTTATGTTCGACCACCTCTCCAAACCTTGCCGCCAAAAAACGCTCTGCAATTGCCGATCCAATGCCAAATGCATGGCCTAATCCTAATGGGCCTGAAGTGTTTTCGATACCACGCTCAATATCAACTTCGGGATGACCTGGTGTCGGACTACCCCACTGCCGGAAGTTCTGGAGTTCAGAGAGTGTATAGTTACCTGTCAATGCTAATGTGCTGTAAAGCATTGCTGACATGTGACCTGCGTCTAGATAAAACCGATCACGCTTATGCCATGACATATCATCAGGATCATACTTTAAAAACTCCGAGTATAATATGTGCATGAAGTCTGCACCACCCATCGGTCCGCCAGGGTGTCCAGAATTCGCTTTTTCTACCATAGCCGCCGAAAGAATACGAATATTATCTGCAGCTTTTAAAGAGAGTTCTTTATTATTCATGTAGTGCTCAGGTATTGGTCTTCAATATGGGCTGCAAGGTATAAATCTTTATATGTATTATCACTTACATATGAAGTCTATTTAGTTCCGATTAACGGCATCTATCATTGTGTGTGCTAATTCTAACATTTCAGATTCTTGATTATAGACATTTGGGGACACTCTGATACTATTTCCTCTATAGGACAAGATGAACTGACGCTCATCTAAGAAGTTCTTTATAACATCTAAATCGATGCCATCCTGTAAGCGAATACCAATAAGGTGATGAGCTCTCTGATCACTGTCAGCTAACTGAAACCCATGCTCTTGTAACAGACTTAGAGACGCCTTGCTTATACCATCACAATATTCTTGGATTCCTTGTGGTGTCCACTGTAATAATTGTTGGACCCCATGTATCGCAATAGGCACACTAATAAAGTTGGACGCTTCACCCATGTCGTATCGATGTGCCTTGGGTTTAAACTTGGGTTGATAATTGACTAAACCAGAAAAATCCTCGCTATTCAATCGATTAAGCCAGCTATGTTCAATCGGATCTCCATCACAGAGATGATCAGCGTAATAGCAAAACCCAATACTATAGGGCCCCATTAACCATTTGTAAGAACTCGCCACCATCACATCCGCTCTTATCTCTTGTTGATCAAATGGCAATGCTCCGAATGATTGTGTACCATCAATTACTAATAATCCATCATGGTGATCGAGTTGCTCTCTAATTGATCGAAGATCAAACAATGTTCCATCTGCCCAGTGGACATTAGAGATAGTGACAAGCAGTGTATCTTGATTTATGGCTTGCAGGATTTTTTCATTCCAATCTTTCGTTCTATTGGCAGAGTCTGGAGCTTCAACAATCACTATCTCCAGATTGTGTTGTTGCGCATAAGCCTCCCAGATATAATAGTTGCTTGGAAACTGCTCTGAAGGCATGACGATATTTTTCTTCCCATTAGACTTAATGACATTAGCAGCATTGGCCATACCATATGAGACCGATGGAACAATGGCAATATTTTGCCAATCTGCAATATTCATGAGCTGTGCATATGATTGTTTGAGCTCGATAACGAGATCAAAGAAGTGCCTCTTATTAAAATTATTTGGCTGGCTCTTCAACGCCAAGGCTTCCTGTCCAATTTTTAAAGCCTCATTTAACATTGGCGACATATAAGCGCCATTGATAAATTTGACTTCATCATCTAGAGAAAAATAGTTTCTTTTACAGTCTAACATCTACTGAACTTAATAAAATGAAGTTAGCGATTATTCAGGATGGACCAGAATATTTTAATCTTGAAAAAACATTACAGAAGACATACGATCTCATGACTAAGGCTGCACGTCGAGGCGCCGACGTAGTTGTCTTTGGAGAATGCTGGCTTACGGGCTATCCGGTATGGCTGGATATCTGCTCAGACGTCAACCTCTGGGATGACCCCGATGTAAAAGCGCTATGGTCGAAGATGCATGCTAATTCCATTTCTGTAGATACTGATGAGTTCAGCAGACTCTGTGCTCACGCTAGAGAGTTAGGGATACATGTAATCATCGGTGCTAACGAGCGAGTAGATACTGGACGAGGCAATGGCACCCTATACAATAGCATACTCACTATAGACAAATCGGGAAGCCTAGTCAATCATCATCGCAAGCTGATGCCAACATACACAGAGAAACTTGTTCATGGCTTAGGAGATGGCGCTGGTTTGAATGTGATAGAAACGAGTCACGGGCGTATAGGCTCTCTCATATGCTGGGAGCATTGGATGCCGCTCACACGTCAGGCTATGCACGACGCTGGAGAGGACCTGCATATTGCATTATGGCCACATGTTAAGGAGTTACATCATGTAGCAAGTCGACATTATGCTCATGAAGGGCGGTGTTATGTGGCTGCTGTTGGACAGGTCATGCATGTATCAGAATTGCCAGATGGGCTTAGCATATCTCCTAAAATAAAAGTGCCAGATAATGGCATCATCATGAAAGGTGGGAGTGCAATATACGGTCCAGATGGTTCAACCGTCTTGGAAGCTTCGTACGCCAAGAGAGAAATAATCATGGCAGAATTAGATCTAAGCACTTGTGTAGGCGAACGGATGAATCTTGACGTCACTGGACACTATCAGCGAAGTGATGTATTCGATTTTAAGATTAATCGATCTAGGACAAAGTAGCTTACCACCATTTTATTTAGATATTTCCGCTACAATCCGTTGTGAGTCGACATGAAAAATTTGTTACGCTCTTTTACATCTCGAGGAAGGCGTGACTGAGATATCTATAAAGTCACAATAAATGTATCTCTCATCATTTAATAGCAAGTCGAAAAAAACAAACTATTTAAAGATCTCCACTATACTCCGTTGCGAGTCGATTAGAAAACCTTAGCTAGTCATTTCATCTATGACCTGAAACCCAAACATCTCTGAAAACTCTTCAACCAACAATTCCTCCACTTCTCGACGATCTACTTGGTGCCCGAGCTCTTTAGATATACTTGTCACGGTCTTATCCTTATCGTTGATGCCACAGGGGATAATATTGTTAAAATAGCTCAAGTCCGTATCAACATTAAGTGCTAATCCGTGCATGCTGACCCAGCGACTCATGTGTATGCCAATGGCACATATCTTTCGCTTATTCGGGCTATTGACATCAATCCAGACGCCGGTGAACTCTTCAATTCGATCGCCAATGATGCCATAATGTGCAAGTACATTGATTACGATTTGTTCAAGTTCACGCACGTATCGATGAAGGTCATTATAGAAATGATCCATATCGAATATGGGATATACCGTCACCTGCCCTGGCCCATGATATGTGATATCTCCGCCCCTATTGATCTTATAAAAAGTGACAGATTCTGCGGCTAGTTCCTCCTCAGATTTCTTAAGGTGTGCTATATCCCCAGATTTGCCTAATGTATACACAGGTGGGTGTTCACACAGTAAGAGGTGATTAGGCTTATTTAACACACTATTGCGCTTAGCCGCAATAAGCCCCTTCTGTAGATGAGATTGCAGCTCCCAGACTTCTTCATAGCTATGTTGTTGTCCGATGCGTGTGACTATTACAGAATGTTTGGTCATGGACTTATTTGCTTAGATTTTTAACACTAAGGAGATTCAGCGCATTTGGTTCGAAGCCTGTTACATCGTTATCTATAAATATGGCAGCCTCATCATAAAATAGAAATATAACTGGTGCATCATTTATGATCATTTGATCGAGCTCCTGATAGGCCTTTATTTTCTGTATAGGGTCAGCTAGCGCTAACGCCATCTCATATAGCTCGTCATACTCATCACTCTGATATCGAGTGTAGTTAGGTGGTGCAGGATTCTTACTATAAAACATCGACAAGAAGCTTTCTCCATCTGGATAATCTGCTATCCAAGATGCTCTAAACAACGGTATCTGGCCTTGACGCATCGCAGCACGGAGTGTTGCCGACTCCATCACTTCAATCTCTATCGTCAATCCAAGGTATTCCCACTGCTTAGCAATATAGGTTGTCAAGTCTAAGTAATCTTTAGTGGTATAGATAACAAGCGGCAAACTTAATTGAGCACGATCAAATCGTCCGATTAAGGTTTTAGCTAGATCAAGGTCATGTCCGTAGCCATTGACTTTGGTTGGGTCGTATGCTGGTAATCCTCGTGTAATGACTCCAGCATCTGCTGGTTGCCCTACTCCATTTCTCAAGCTTTTAATCATGAGATTGCGATCAATTGCATAGTTCAGTGCTTGTCTAAAATCCAACTCTTGAAGTAGTGGATGAGCATCGGGAGCAGTAGGGTTCATGCCTAAATACTCAAAGTTTAAAAACGGAGCTTTAACCAGCCTGACGTCATCATATTTTGCTCTGAGCTCACCAGATGGAGTTAAAGCCGTATTGATGTATCCAGATTCCAATCCAGAGAAAAAATCTATTCGGTCATTAATCAACTCTAAAAATGCGATGCTGCGCTCACCGATAAAAGTAGTCCGCACCCCATCAAGATTAGAATATGAGCTTGAATCCTGCCATTCAAAATAATCGTCATGTCTCAGCAGGAAAAGGCCTTGTGACATATCCCACCGCTTAAATCGAAACGGTCCAGAACCAACGGGATTACGGTAGAACTGAGAACCGTAATGCTCGACGCATTCACGAGGAACTACAGAACAATACTGCATAGTCAACAAGCTTAAAAATGGCGCAAAAGGTTGACTTAAGTGAATCATCATAGTTGTGTCATCTATGATACTGTAGGGAGGATGCGCCAGCCTATTATCGAATATCCAGGAGCCTGGGGCGTTTAGAATAGTATCACGTAGGCGTGTTAGGCTGTACACAACATCTGCTGCATTAACCACTCTATTATCCTCGCTGAGGCAGTCGTCATTATGAAACATTACATCATCTCGCAAGTTGAATGTGTAATTCAGTGCAGCACTGTCTACTGCCCAACTCTTAGCTATCGAAGGCTGGATATTAAGCTCTGAATCAAGTTGGACGAGTGTGGAAAATAGATGATGCGTTGCCCAGATATTGTTTTGGCTCTTAGCGAAGGCTGGATCCAATGATGTTATACTATTATGCTGATTGTATAGAAACACATTAACTTCAGATGTATCACTCACGCACGCCTCGATACTCAATACCAACAAAATCAATGTGTAAAACTTCATCAAAAGATGTTAATCATTACGATTGCTGAATGTAAAATATAATCTTGAGTTACGTTATTTTTATTGTTCTTTGTGAACTTTCCGCATCCAATATAACACACGATGAAGATCCAATACCTAGGCCAGAATGGCTTTCTTTTTGACATGAATGGCAAGACTATATTAGTAGATCCATTTATCAGTGGCAATCCATTATCCAAGGGTATTGACATTCATTCAATAAAACCAGACTATATCCTTGTTACTCATGGACATCAAGACCATGTGTTAGATGTTGAACAGATCGCTAAAGCCAATGGAAGCACGGTTATCTCCAATTATGAGATCGTTAGTTGGTTTGGTCAAAAGGAAATCAAAGGACACCCTATGAATCATGGAGGCCAATGGAAGTTTGACTTTGGCACAGTGAAGTATGTCAACGCAGTGCACTCAAGTGTATTACCAGATGGCACTTATGGTGGCAATTCAGGTGGATTTGTGATATGGGATGAAAATACCTGTTTTTACATCGCTGGAGATACTGCACTTACTTGGGATATGAAATTGATTCCTATGACCTGCCCAAGCTTAGATTTTGCTATCCTCCCTATAGGTGACAACTTCACCATGGGCATAGATGACGCTATTATATGCTGTGATTTTATTGAGTGCAACACCGTGATCGGTTGCCACTATGATACTTTTGGATATATCGAAATAAACCATGAAGATGCCAAGAAGAAATTTGAACTTTCTGGTAAGACTTTACACTTAATAGAAGTAGGACAGTCGATAGACTTATAGTATGGGCAAAATCATTTCAATAGCAAATCAAAAAGGGGGAGTCGGAAAGACTACTACTGCCATCAATTTAGCAGCGGCCTTAGCAGTGCTCGAGAAAAAAGTTCTCCTTGTAGATTCTGATCCACAAGCTAACGCCACTACAGGTGTTGGGATTGATGAAAACACGGTAGAAATAGGGCTATATGACTGCTTGGTAGATCCGAATCTCACAAAGAAAGCAATCTTAAAAACAGACGTACCCAATCTTGATCTATTGCCGTCTACCATCGACTTGGTTGGTGCGGAGATCGAGCTTGTCAGCAAGAATAAGAGGGAATACGCTATGAAAAAGGCGCTGAAGAAAGTCAAGGGTGATTATGATTATATCATTATAGATTGCCTGCCTTCCTTGGGACTAATTACGATTAACGCCCTGACGGCTTCTAATTCAGTAATCATTCCGGTACAGTGTGAGATATTCTCATTAGCTGGATTAGGAAAGCTCAAGAAAACGATCGGAGGCATCAAAAATCAATTCAACAACAAACTTGAAATTGAAGGGATATTGCTTACGATGTTTGATAAGCGCTTGAGAATGGCTAATATCGTAGTTGATCAGATTAACGCTGTTGTCAGTGATCACATATTTGATACGATTATACATCGCAACTCTAAAATTGGTGAAGCGCCGAGTGTGGGTAAACCCATCATCATGTACGACGTGACCAGCAAGGGTTCTAAGTTATTTTTGCAACTAGCCACTGAATTTCTAAAACATAATAACGACAAAGTTCAAATCGAAGCTTGAGTCAATGGGTAAGAAAAAAGAAATAGGTAAAGGAATACGGGCATTACTCGCCAATATAGAGCAAGAGAGCAACAGTGCTCCTACGAATGCTCAATCTGAGGGCAAAGCTAATGTAGCTGTTGACATAGATCTCATTGAAGCCAATCCTTTTCAACCCAGAACAGAATTTGACGAGGAGTTACTGGAGGATCTGTGTGAGTCAATAAAGACTTTTGGAGTAATTCAGCCAATCACCTTAAGAAAGCTCAGTAGTAAAAAATTTCAGATTATCTCTGGCGAGCGCCGCTGGAGGGCTTCTAAGTTGGCAGGCTTAACGGAGATCCCAGCATATGTAAGAGAGGCTGATGATCAAGGCATGCTCGAGATGGCCCTACTGGAAAACATACAGCGTGCAGATCTCAATCCTTTGGAAGTTGCGATCAGTTATCAACGTCTCATCGATGAGTGTGATCTAACACACGAAGAATTATCTCAGCGACTCGGTAAGAAGCGAAGTTCAATTAGTAACCACCTGAGAGTCTTAAGGCTATCACCATCTGCTCAGAAGGCACTTAAGATGGATCGCATATCACTCGGACATGCCAAGGTTTTGGCGGGCATAGAGCCTATAGAAAATCAGATCGGAATATTAGAGGAGATTCTGAGTAAAGGCTTATCAGTACGTGCGACCGAGAGACTTGTACAGTCCAAGGCTAGTACAACGACCAGCAGTACTACCGATAATGCGGTGCATCCAGAGGTTCGCAAGTATCAAGATCAACTCGCTGACAAAGTGGGTAGAAAAGTCACCATATCTCGCAATGACAAGGGCAAGGGAAGTATCAAGATTAACTTCAAAAATGACGATGAGCTCAATCAAATCATGGAGTCTTTGCTATAGAAGGCTCTTGAAGTCATTATTGATCATTACACTATTCTGCTATTGCTCAAAAGGTTACGGCCAACTTGGAGATATCCCAATCAGTAGTAATGGCGGTACTAAACAAAATTCTGTCAAGCGTGTCTTTCATGGTGAGCCGGGCAGGGCCGCTTTATACAGCCTTGTGCTGCCAGGAGCTGGACAGTATTACAATAAGAGCTACTGGAAGATTCCATTAGTTTGGGCTGGAGAAGGATATGCGATATATAACCTCACACAACAGATACAAGGATTTAACACATTCAATGATTGTCGGATTGAGCTTATAAACAATGGTACTTCTCCTCTACCCACGGTATGTCTTGGAATCGGTGAAGATGGAGCAGATATAGGATCTGCTAGTGAGGCTTTCAATACAGCTCAAGAATTCAGAGAAAGTCGAGAAACGGCTTGGTTGATTGTAGGGGCGGCTCATCTCCTTAATATTGTAGATGCCTTTGTGCATCGACATCTGATCAACTTCGACACAGAAGATGACATCAGCCTTCAAGTAAGACAGCAGTCCTCATGGCAATCGACACAATTTACCTTGGCCAGAGTTAGGATACCGCTCAACAATTGATCACTCCACTCTGACACCTTTCTCAAATCCAACCAAGAAAGCATCGTCATATGCGGCATCTTTTATCTGATTAAGCGCTCTTCTTGCTCCCCCTCTATTGATATAATTTCCTATTAGATAGAGATACTTTCGATCTTTTGTCTGATAGACAATGACCTCCGAATAATCATCAAATATCTTGTGATCTACGGGCAATTGAAATCTACTGGAGTGTAATGCTATGCGATAACCAGAAAACCCGTTGTTCGATAACTCATGTTCACTCACTTCTGTAGCAACGGATTCAGAAGTTTGCACTACCTCTTGAACTTCAACCTCTTCCTGACCTTGTATTTCCTCATCAACATTTATCACTTCTTCATTAATCTCTAGCCCCTCCTCTACTTTAACCACCTCAGTAGGTGTAGCTACGGCTCTATTATTCGGTGCTTCAATTGCTTTCTGTACCTCCTCTGGTACGCTCGTCGATACTTCTGCAGTTCGAGTTGGCTGAGTCTGAGAAACTTGTGATCTGGTTCCATCAGCATTTCTAAATGTACGAGTCTGTGTGAGCTTATTCGCATCCAATTGCTTAATGACATTTTCCAGTTCGTCACCAGCAGCAACTCTAATCTCCTGTGTGTCACCTTGCCCAGATAGCAACTGATCTAAATATTCCTCTGTTTTCATTTCTCGTAGAGACTTACTCTGCGAAAAATCAATAAAGCTGACTATACGCAACTCTGTCCGTCGATTTAAGCTATGTTCTGCTTCGGTACAATCTACTCCGTCCTTGCATTTGTTGACTGGATCAATTTCACCATAGCCTCTATACGTTAGGAAGTTTCGATCTATTCCTTCATTTTCTATCAGGTAGTATGCCGCAGATTGTGCACGAGCTTGAGATAGTTTTAGGTTCTTATTTGCTTTGCCTCTTGCATCAGTATGTGATCCCAGCTCAACTATCAGATTGGGATTATCATTCAAGAACACGCCTACCTTCTTGAGCTCTTGTGCGGCTCTATCGGTTATATCTGACTTAGCATAGTCATAGTAGATATTATTAAGCCCGATAATCTTGTCTGTAAAGTATCGATCCATCTCAACATTAGCGAGCAGTGTGCCTGTTCTATTCTCGCTGGTCAGATTATCTGACACTCCGGGTTCTACCCTGCCTACTCCCTCAAAACATAGAATACAGCCTTCGACATCAACAAAAGCCTCCATACGCTTAGATAGAAAGCCCTCCTTCCTGATTAGTATGGTATAGTGATTGCCTTTGAGTAAGTCTATTTTAAAATCTGGATCCTGGAGTGATGGAATAATTAACTCTTCTTTCTGTAAGGTGTTGTTGTATACCTCTATTAATGCTCCTTTTAGTCCATCTCTTGGAGTATCTGGCGTAGCATCTTTTT